>NVWG01000133.1 GCA_002746185.1 Candidatus Hydrogenedentota bacterium | reverse complement strand
CCCCAGTTTGTCTGTGAAATGGAAAACGTCTGTGGACATAGAAAAAGCCGCGATAACCGCGGCTTAAATCTTATTTGACGGAAAAGGAATCATGGCAAATAGAGAAATACCTGAACTATATTGATGGGGGATTTCGGTGGTTTGACCTACTCTCGTTCCTGATATTTTTTCCTTATTTCTACTTTTTACAAATCTATTCCTTGGCTGTCAGTATACAAATCTCTTTCATGATCGGGGCTATTTACATTATTTTCACCCATGGTATCGCATCGTTTTATTTTAACAAGAAAAATTTTAGAAAAATGTACTTATCTTTTAATATGGCTATATATATTCCTGTCGGAATTATGTTGGCTAGTTCGGAATCGGGATTTCTCAAAGATTATTTCTCCTTTTTTCTGATGGTTGAATTTATTCTCATTGGTGGCTGGATTGTAAGAAAATATTATCGAAAAATCCCGTTAGATTACGATTGGAAAAACCAATGATATCGACTTGGTTCAGTAGACGGAGATTTCGCGGGTTGGATGCGAAGTTTGAGCAATTTTATGTTGAACATAGGCGTTCCGCCTATGATTTTGTTTTATTCATGGGCGAGACGGGGCTGTTGAAAAAGTCCTTGACGGATCGGTGTTTATTTGATCAAATGGGTTTGGAGGGTGGAGGTTATGCAGACTCGTAGGGAACGTCATCAGGAAGACCTTTTTGTAGCCACGCCGTTACGTACGTTGATTCCGGAGGATCATATTTTGAGGCGGGTAGATGCGGTGTTGGATTTGTCGTGGCTTCATGATGCGGTGCGCGCGTGTTATAGCCAGGATATGGGCCGGGCGAGTATTGACCCGGAGTCGGCGTTGCGTCTCATGTTGGCCGGGTTCTTCGAGGGTATCGTGGAGGATCGCCGTCTGATGCGCCGGGCGCAGACGGATTTGGCGTTCCGCTGGTTCGCTGGATATCGATTGGATGAGAAGCTTCCGGATCACAGCAGCCTGACGCGAATTCGGCAGCGCTGGGGGAGCGAACGCTTCGAGATGATTTTTCAAAAGACGGTGGAGGCGTGTCAAAAAGCAGGCTTGGTGGATGGCACGACGGTGCATGTGGATGCCACGCTTATTCGGGCGAATGCGAGTATGGGGAGCGTCACGAAACATCATGTGGAGCAGGTGCAGACTCAAAATCCCATGACGGAAGAACGGTCAGATGAAGAGGAGAAACCGCCATCGTCATCGAAGTCGGGCAAGCGGGCTGGAGCATCGGTATCCCGCAGTTCCACCGACCCGGATTCCCGAATGGCCCGGAGCCGCAAAGGCCAGACCTTCGCTCCGAGATTTAAACAGCACGCCGTATGCGACGACAAAGCGGGAATCATTCTCGACGTTCAGGTCACCCGCGCCAACATAAACGAAGGCCGGGTCTTGTTGGAACAAGTACGGCGGACGCAAGCGCGTACAGGCATTTCCATCACCACCCTCACCGCCGACGCGAGCTATTCTCATGGTCAAAACTATGCCGAGCTTGAAGCTCTTTCCATTACCCCCGTCATTCCTCCCCAGCCCCAACGACGCTACCCAGGCCATGTACCCACAAGCCGATTTCGCTACGGCCCCCGGCATCGCGTCGTGCGATGTCCCGGCGGAAAAATCCTCCAACGCAAAGGCCGTTGCGCAGAAAACGCCGGCTGGTCCTTTAGTGCCCGCCCTAGCGACTGTGCCGGATGCGCCCTGCGCACCTCCTGTTTCTCCCCCAAAGCGAGTCGAAAAGTCATACGCATCATGGACGGCCACGAAGCCCTCCTGCGAGCGCGACGTCATCACACCCGAGGCTGGGATACCGAAACCCGCGCACACTACTCACGCCATCGATGGCGCGCCGAAGGCATTCACGGCGAAGCTAAAACCCAACACGGCCTTGCACGCGCCGCACGCCGCGGTCTCACCAACATAGCCATACAATCCTACCTCACCGCCGCCGTCATGAACCTCAAACGACTGGCAAAGACAACACGACACCCCGACCGACCGCCCACCACACAACCGCATACCGAACAACCACGTACCGCACAACACCCACTAACACGCCTCCTTGCGAAAATAAGTCGAATACACCTGAACAATCGACCAACTCTACCATGCGCGGCATAAATCCACACCAACAATACCGACACTCCYCGAAAGCTACTTTTTCAACAGCCCCGTCTCGCCCATGTGTTTAACSKMRWCWYAGSCGAKSNCGKYTGTKCYANNCRAAKWSRRTNATNGSCMACMNTYASYGNCWSSKAYWRTYAMRRRMRKGYRTSRCTNTCRGSGMGRTWGCMNGNSGMWTCKSWCRYAWTSMSATTGTTNNNAGWYRGATGMTNTSSAKMAACYYRSGMMRTMSYKSKGGGCSGCTTTTYNNTRMKGCSGRWKWKSYGATMSGSMTTMRYGGASGNGAWTNCCATTGGTGRGCGCGGGCGGCGAGGGMSAGGTCGTGGGTGACGACGACAAGGGTGATGCCGTCGGATTCGTTGAGAGACCAGAGGAGATCGACGATTTCATTACCGGTGGTTTCGTCCAGGTTGCCTGTAGGTTCGTCAGCCAGGATCACGGAAGGTTCATTGAACAAGGCACGAGCGATGGCGACACGCTGCTGTTCGCCGCCGCTCAGTTGTCCGGGCTTGTGGGTGAGGCGTTCGGACAGTCCCACTTTATCCAGCAGGTCCTCAGCGCGCCCCTTGCAATCTTTCTTGCTCTTGCCCTGACCCAATCCAGGCATCATGACATTTTCCAGCGCGGTGAATTCGGTGAGCAGATGGTAGAACTGGAACACGAAGCCGATATCCTTGCTGCGGAGCCGATTGATTTCTCTACGTCCCATAGCCTTGATGGATTGGCCGTTGTAGAACACATCGCCGCCTGTGGGTTTGTCCAGCGTACCCATAATCTGCAGCAGGGTACTTTTACCTGCACCCGAAGCACCGCTGATAGCCAGAATCCTGCCTGGCTCCACAGTCAGGTCTACGCCGCGCAGCACGTTCAACTCCCGGCTGCCATCGTGGAAGGTTTTTGCGATGCCTTTGCATTCCAGTACGTTACTCATAGCGTAGGGCATCCACTGGTTCGAGGCGTGAAGCGCTCCACGCGGGATACAGCGTCGACATGAAACTCAGGACAATGGACGCAACAGTAATGATAAGTATATCAGTGGGCACAACGTCTACAGGGATGCCGTCGAAGTAATAGATTTGGCTATTGAACAGGTCCATGCCCAGTATACCCGCGATAAATTCTGCCACGGGGTTCAGGTTATAAGCCAGGAGGGTGCCCAGAGCAACCCCGACAAAGGTACCCGTGAGACCGATGATGAGTCCTTCGAGCATGAAGAGTTTGAGAATTTGAGTTGAGCTGACACCGATGGTGCGGAGGATACCGATATCGCGTTGTTTTTCCATAACCATCATGATGAGAGAACTGGTGATATTAAACGCAGCGACCAACACAATAAATATCAGTATGATGAACATAGCCAGTTTTTCCTGGCGCAGTGCCTCGAAGAAAGCCATCTGGTTGTCATACCACGTAACGGATTTGTAGCCCAACTCATGGAGAATGCGTTCCTTAAAGATGTCGGCTTCAAAGGGGTCATCGATTCGACAATGAATTCCATCCACACCTTCGCGACCCGTGAGCATCTGGGCCGTTTCGATATCGACCCAACCGAATATACTGTCGAAATCCGACATCTTGGCCTGGGATATACCGGAAACGGTGAGGGTAACTTGCTGGGCAGGGCGTACGCCGAAAGGGGTAATTTTTTCCCGCTTGGTCAATACGCCGACGGTGTCTCCCACTCCTACTCCGAGGGAATCAGCGAGCATGAAACCCARCACCACTTCTTTYTTACCBGGVARTTTGCCGCCGCCAAAGAGYCGMCCGTCGTTCARGGTCAGRTTTTCCGCCAGATCGGTGACGTGTACTTCCATCTCCGGATTTACGCCAATGAGATACGCACCCGTGGTGATGGTTCCCATTTTTCGCCCCGTCTTGTTTTCCAAAAGGGCCTGTACTTGGAGAATGGGTCCGGAAGCACGAATCTCGGGACACACCCGCTCCACTTCGGCAATCATGGCGCGGTAATCCAGCACTTGTCCGCCGAAGGCCGGAAGAACATTCAGGTGAGCGCGATTGCCGATAATAGCGTCGCGCAGGGCGTTGTCGAAGCCCGTCATGACGCCCATGACAATRATGAGCGTCATGACCCCCACGGCGACACCGGCCACCGAGATCAGCGTKATGATGCTGATGAATCGATTCTTCCGTTTGCCGCGCAGGTAGCGCAGGGCCACGAATGCTTCAAAACGCATGGACGCTCCTCAGGTTATTGTATGGTCCGCAATTGCGGGAACATGATTACTTCGCGTATGGACGCGGAATCGGTTAGTAGCATAGCAAGTCTATCGATACCGATGCCTAATCCTGCCGTAGGGGGCATACCTATTTCCAGTGCAGCGATGAAATCTTCATCCAGATGCTGTGCTTCTTCATCGCCTGCCTCCCGGAGTTCAAATTGTCCTTCAAATCGTTCGCGCTGATCAATGGGGTCGTTTAACTCGGAGAAGGCGTTGCACAATTCTAAACGACCGATGAAGGCTTGAAACCGCTCGGTCAACGCTTCGTTGTCCCGCTTTTTCTTGGCCAACGGCGACAATTCGATAGGGTAATCATACAGGAAAGTGGGCTGTACCAGATGAGGTTGTACTTTTCCCGACATGACTTCATCCACGATTTTACCGTATCCCATGTTGGGGGCGATTTCCACCCCCACTCCTTCCGCCAGCTTGGCAGCTTCATCCCGATCCCGGGTCTGCTCCAGATCTACATTAGCATACTCGCGAATAGAGTCAAACAGGGTCATGCGTTTCCAGTCGCCAGAGCAATCAATAGCTTCGCCTTGATACTCAAACTGCAGCGAACCCAGGGTGCCTTCAATGGTTACTTTGAATAATTCTTCCGTCTCATCCATTAAACCCAGATAATCCTCGTAGGCCCTGTAGAGTTCCATGGAAGTGAATTCGGGATTATGACGGGTATCTACCCCTTCGTTGCGGAAACATCGGTTTATCTCAAATACTTTCTCGAATCCACCTACAATAAGCCGCTTGAGGTAGAGTTCGGGAGCGATGCGGAGGTAAAGATCCCGGTCATACGTGTTGTGATGCGTGATAAATGGTCGGGCCGTGGCTCCACCTGGTATGGGCTGAAGCATGGGTGTCTCTACTTCCAGAYAACCGTCGGCTTCCAGTTTAGTACGCATGGCGGAGACCATTTTGATGCGGGCACGAAATTTGTCCAATACTTCCGGGTTGGAAACCATATCGAGGTAGCGTTGACGATAGCGTGTTTCTACATCGGTAAGACCGTGATATTTTTCGGGAAGGGCACGTAGAGATTTTGAGAGCAGCACCCAGGATTCGGCAAAGACCGTGATCTCGCCTTTTTGAGTACGTTTCACTTTGCCCGTCACGCCCAGGAAGTCGCCGATGTCTAAATCCTTCAGGTGTTGGTATGAATCTTCGCCCAGAGTATTCTTTTTCAGGAAAAGCTGGATCTTCMCTGATTCATCGCGTAGATCGGCAAAGGTGACCTTGCCTTGACCACGGGAAGCGGTCATACGACCCGCCAAGGTCACGGGSATRTYSMKAYMNCWCSRSWGCNCNACGCNNTCSGNCKCNNCWTGTKSGASWWNNTGGSYCTGGCCTCGCCGATGGTGCAGGAGCGGTCGAAATCGTATTTATAGGGGACATCGCCGCGCTCGCGTATACGAGCCAGTTTATCCAGCCGATGTTGTCTTAGATCGTCTTCCATTTTAACTTACCTTTATAGGTTCTGCCCGGGATTGCCCGGCATGTTACAAGATTCTTTTTTTTAGCCACAGAGGACACAGAGTTCACAGAGAAATAAATTGCTCTTGGAATTGAGTCCGACTTCAGCAATAGAAATTCAATAGCTTTATATGATATTTTTTCCGAAATGTATTCCCTTTAAAATTTGATAATCTAAACTAAAGTTTCAATAGATTGTTTCCTGCATTGCTCAGGAGGATTAAGTAACTTATTCACCCCTCTGTGAACTCTGTGTCCTCTGTGGCTAAAAAGCACTTAACATTATTAAAACACAACATCATAGCGAAATGCGCTTCACGCCATCGATCAATTTTGTGTGATTGAAATTGATGAGCAAACCAGTTTTCAAGCCTGTGGCTCTTAGGTAGGATAGCACTTGAGCCATAGCAACTTCCGGTAATTTTGATACGGATTTTAATTCCACCACTACCGAATCATCTACAACTATATCCAACCTTTGTCCTTTGATATCTCTACCCTTATACCTGATTACTGCTTCCATTTGTCTTTCGAAAGGTATACCCCGAATTTCGAGCTCATAGCAAAGCGCTTCTTCATATATTCTTTCGAGCAATCCTGGGCCTAATTCTTTGTGAACTTCTATTGCGGCACCAATTATCTTTTCAGTTAGCGGATCGCTCATTTGGGCATCCTATTTATTCTTTTTTAGCCACAGAGGACACAGAGTTCACAGAGAAATAAATTGCTCTTTGATTTGAGTCCGACTTCAGCATTAGAAATTCAACCGTTTTATATGAGATTTAACTTCTGTAAATATTTCCTTTTTCAACTTGATAATCCAAACTAGAGTATCAATAAATAGTTTCCAGGTTTGCTCAGGAGGATTAAATAAATTATTCGGTTCTCTGTGATCTCTGTGTCCTCTGTGGCTAAAAAAGCGTTTAACATTATAAAAACGTAACATCATAGCGAAATGCGCTTCACGCCATCGATCAATTTTGTGTGATTGAAATTCATGAACCAGGGCTTCTTCGTAAATTGGTTCGAGTAACCCTGGGCCAAGCTCTTTGTGAACTTCTATTGCGGCACCAATTATTTTTTCAGTTAAAGGATCACTCATTTGGGCATCCTATTTATTCTTTTTTAGCCACAGAGGACACAGAGAGCACCGAGAAAAAATTGCTCTTTGATTTGAGTCCGACTTAAGCAATAGAAATTCAATAGCTTTAAATCTTATTTAGCTACCGATAATAATTCCTTTTCAAATTTGATAACCAAAATTAAAGTATCTATTTAATAGTTTCATGGTTTGATCAAGAGGATTAAATTTTTTTCCGTTCTCTGTGAGCTCTGTGTCCTCTGTGGCTAAAAAAGCGTTTAATTACGTTTTTGTTCCAGCTTCCATTTCAAAAAGGCTTCGGTGAAGGGTTCCAGGTATCCATCCAGCACTTTATCCACGTTACCGGTTTCCACATTGGTACGGTGGTCTTTAATCATTTGATAGGGATGAAGCACATAGCTACGAATCTGGTTTCCCCATGCCACGTCCTGATGTCCGTCGCGCTGGGCATCCAGTTCATCCTGCTTTTTCTGCATCTCAATATCATAGAGCTTGGCCTTCAACATTTTGTAGGCCATATCTTTATTTTTATGTTGAGAGCGCCCCATCTGGCAGGACACGACAATCCCGGAAGGCCCATGGGTGAGCCGAACCGCTGAGGAGGTTTTATTGATATGCTGMCCRCCTGCACCGCTGGCACGGTATACGTCCATCCTGATATCTTCGTCCCGCACTTCGATTTCAATGTTGTCATCGATTTCGGTTAACACTTCCACTGCCGCGAAGGAAGTATGACGACGGCTCTGAGCATCGAATGGAGAAATGCGTACCAGACGATGCACTCCTGCTTCGGATTTCAGATACCCATAAGCCATGGGGCCGGACACCTGGAAGCTCACACTCTTGATGCCGGCTTCTTCCCCGTCCTGATGCTCCAGGATATCCACTTTAAATTCGCGTCGCTCGCAAAATCGCAGGAGCATGCGGTAGAGCATGCCTGCCCAATCGCAGGATTCTGTGCCGCCTGCGCCGGGATGGATACTCACGATGGCATTTTTTGAATCCCGGGGATCATTAAGCATGCAGGACAGTTCCACTTCAAGAAGCTTATCTCCAAGTTCTTCGGCTACACTGACGATCTCCTCGCTCATGGATTCGTCTTCTTCTTCTCGTGCCATATCAATAAGAACCTGGGCATCTTCCAGCTCGGCATACAGCGCTTGCGGCGCATCGATGGTGGTTTTCAGCTGCTTCATTTTCTGTACGACRCCTTGGGCCGCTTCCGGATCGTCCCAGAAACCCGGTACGGCCATATTGGATTCCAACTGGACGATTTCCGACTGAACTGTTTCCACGTCCAGCGCATTACGCAGATCATCGAGACGTGAAATATACTCTCCGATTTTTACTGCTTCTTCTTCAAAAATTGCCATGTTTTACCTTAAAGTAACGCTAAATAGTAGAGTGCCGGGGCACCAAACAATAAACCGTCGCATCTGTCCAGCGCGCCGCCGTGACCCGGAAATAATTTTCCGGAGTCTTTGATTCCGGCATCACGTTTGAATGCTGATTCCGTCAAATCGCCTACCTGCCCGGCTATGGACAAGATGGCTCCAACGACCAGATACCGCGCTATAGACCAATCCGGCAGCGCAGCCACATCATATTTTCGGGCTATACCATATACGGCAGCCATGCCTATCATTGTCACAATAAATCCGCCGATGGCGCCTTCCCATGTCTTGTTGGGGCTAATCACCGGAGCGAGTTTRTGTTTACCGATGGATCGCCCCACGAAGTACGCGCCAATATCCGTAAGGGCGACGGCTACAATCAGTACCATCACCAGACCAGGTCCTACTGTATCGAAACTGTGCAGGAGCACCAGGTGTGCAGGGAACCACGCTACATACACCAGCCCGAAGAGCGTCGTTGTAAGATCGGCTATGGTGACGGGAGGACGAATGACGTGTATAAAAGTGGCGAGAATGATCGCAGCTACCAAGGCTGCGTTAACCCAGATGAATTCGCCTTGAACAGCCGCGGCTACTACGGGAATACCCAGCAGGATACCTGCGGTGGTTTTCGGGTGGTAGCCTTTGGCCTGAGCCATGGCGTAGAACTCGCGAATACCTGCGGCGGCAATAATTACCACGAATACGGCAAATCCCCATTGCAGCCCAGGCGTCCAGATTAGGGTAAACACTACCACCAGCAAAATGATGGCGGTAATGATGCGTGTTCCTAATCCGCTGCCCGGATTCCTCATTATTTCTTCCGACCTCCGAACTTTCGATTTCGGTTCTGAAAATCTACTATAGCCTGATATAAATGCCGCTTGCGAAAATCGGGCCATAAGGTATTGGTCACGACAATCTCTGAATAACATAACTGCCAGAGCATGAAGTTGCTTACCCGCATTTCGCCGCTGGTCCGTATTAGCAAGTCCAAATCATGAGACGGCGGATAGTATAGACGATTGGATATATCTTCTTCGTCAATTTTCTCCGGATTCACTATTCCGAGCTTAACATCCTCTGCCAAATCGCGCATGGCATCTACCAGCTCGGCCCGAGCACCGTAATTCACGGCGATATTGAAATCCATGGCCGTATTGTTTTGCGTATAGGCTTCACTTTCGGCAATTTCCGCTTGGAGTTTGGCGGGAAGTTCCTTTTTTCTCCCTATGACATTGACCCGGATATTTTCGGTATGAAGATTTTCTATTTCCGACTTAATGTATTTGCTGAGCAGTCGAAACAGGGCAGATACTTCGGTTTTGGAGCGTCGCCAGTTTTCTGTGGAGAAGGCATAGAGGGTGAGTGAATCTATCCCCCCCAGCTCACGGCAGGCCTCGGTGACAGCGCGCACACTGGCGGCACCTGCTTCGTGACCTTTTACACGCGACACGCCTTGCTTTTTCGCCCATCGTCCGTTGCCATCCATAATAATGGCTACGTGGGCCGGGAGGCGTTTCATGTTTATCTGGGATTTAATTRCTGGTTCGSTCATTGYTCTCGTCCGTTACGCAAAACAAAACCGCGGTGGGTRCACATCACCTGCCGCGGTCTCAACATATTCRATCTGCGTATTCAAAGTCGTTGCAAAACTATACTTCCATAATTTCCGCGTCTTTGGCTTTAAACGCCGCATCCACTTTACCCACAAAGGTATCGGTACATTTTTGAATCTCGTCGGATAATTTATGGGCATCATCTTCGGGTAAATCGCCGTCCTTTTGCAACTTTTTTGCATTTTCCATTTCATGGCGACGGATATTTCGTATRGATACTCGCGCATCTTCAGCGAGCTTRCCGATCATTTTMACCATTTCTTTTCGGCGATCTCCACTTAGCTCAGGCAGGGGCAGTCGAATGATTACTCCGTCGTTTGCCGGAGTAAGATCCAAAGGAGAAGCTAGTATTGCTTTTTCTATGGCAGCCAACTGAGATTTATCCCAGGGCTGTATAGTCAAGAGGCGGGGTTCCGGTGCGGCCACGGTTGCGACCTGATTTAATTTCATTTTTGAGCCGTAGGCATCTACTTCGATTCCGTCCAGCAAGCCGACAGATGCGCGCCCTGTGCGGATATGAACGATTTCCTGTTGAAACGCTTCCAGGCTCTTCCCCATCTTATCTTCAGCTTCTAATAGAATTTCGTGGTCCACGATCTAGTCTCCTCTAACGGTGGTACCGATGGTTTCACCTTCCAGAGTCTTCATTATATTGCCTGGGCACGTCAAATCAAATACCTGAATGGGCATTTTGTTTTCGCGACATAGCGAGATGGCTGTGGCATCCATTACACCCAGATTACGCGCCAATACGTCGGTATAGGTCAGTTCTTTGTAGTGCTTCGCATCGTTGTGAAGCATGGGATCTTTATCGTAGATACCGTCTACCTTCGTGGCTTTCATCAAAATCTCAGCGCCAATTTCGTTGGCCCGAAGGGCAGCCGCGGTGTCGGTAGTAAAGAAGGGGTTACCTGTGCCGGCACCAAAGATGACCACGCGGCCTTTTTCCAAATGACGTATCGCACGGCGGCGAATGTAAGGTTCGGCTACGGGACGCATTTCGATGGCGGTAAGGACCCGGGACGGTACGCCCCGTGCTTCCAGACCCGCTTGAATAGCTAACGCATTGATCATGGTAGCCAGCATACCCATGTAATCGCCAGTGGGCTTATCGAGACCGGAGTTCACTCCTTCGGAGCCGCGAAAAATATTTCCACCGCCAACCACCAGACCAACCTGAACACCTAATTCTGTAGCGCTCTTTATTTCCTCGCAATACTTTCCCACTACATCAAAATCAATACCACCGCCCAGAGTACCTTCCAGGGCTTCACCGCTCATCTTGAGCAGGATTCGACTGTATATAGGACGGGCCATGGGAGGTTAGTTTCCTTCTGAATCGGCTACGACTTGTGCGACTTCATCGGCGAAATCCAATACTTCTTTTTCGATGCCTTCGCCTAGCACATAGCGTTCAAAACGACGCACGTCGATTTTTTCGCCGACGGATCCGNNCATTTCMYYRRTYRKATCCTGGATTTTCGTCTTGGGCTCTTTTACATAGCCCTGCTCCAGCAGACAATTGTCTTCGAAGAACTTGTTTATCTTGCCTTCCGCTATTTTTTCCAGAATATTGTCGGGCTTACCGCTGTCTTTCATCTGGGTAATATAAATCTGCTTTTCAGCATCGATCACATCCTGGGGTACTTCTTCACGTCGAACCCAGCGTGGGTTGGCGGAACAAATCTGCAAGCAAATTTCCTTGCAGAGACCTTGGAACTTATCGCCCCGGGCCACGAAATCGGTTTCGCAGTTTACCTCAACCAGCACGCCCATCTTGCCGCCCATGTGTATATAGGAGGCTAYGGCACCTTCGCTAGCAGTTTTTCCTGCACGCTTGTCGGCGCTGGCCATTCCTTTTTCACGCAGCCACGTTATGGCTGCATCCAGATTACCATCCGATGCGTTCAGTGCTTTCTTACAATCCATCATACCGGCGCCGGTCTTTTCGCGCAGGTCTTTTACGTCTTTAGCGGAAATGCTCATTCTTCCAGATGCTCCTTGGGTGTTCTATTGGGCAAGCCAACAGGATAGTAGTAATAGATTCGTTGTTAATCCGCGGATACTTCCTTGGTCGATTCAGGATCTGCCGGGGCAGTTTCATCAGTCGCTTTGGCTTTCGCAGGTGCAGACTCAACAGCGGCTTCGGCGGCAGGTTCTTCGCCTGCTTTTTCTTTCTGCTTGGCCAGTTTGTCGGACTTTACTGTCTCGTCACTGGATTTCTGCTTCGCTTTCGCTGCTTCGTCAGTCCGATTCTTTTCGTACTGCATCCGACCTTCCAACGCAGCATCGGCAATCAAGTCGCAAAAAAGGTTGATAGCGCGAATGGCATCATCGTTACCCGGTACAGGAATGGTTACCGCATCAGGATCGCTGTTCGTATCGCAAATAGCTACACACGGAATGTTCAGTCGGCTGGCTTCGCTGACAGCAATTCCTTCGCGATGGGAGTCAACAATAAAAATAATCGCTGGTGGTTTACCCATTTTCTGGATTCCGGCCAAGTTCTTCTCCAGTTTCTCGCGACGTTTCCGAAATACAATCGCTTCTTTCTTGGAGAACGCTTCAATCTTGCCACTGCTTTCCAGTTCCTGCAGCTTGGTCATAGTCTCAATGCTTTTCTGGATAGTCTGCCAATTGGTCAGCGTACCGCCTAACCAACGGTTATTGATGTAGAACATGCCGCACCGTTCCGCTTGCTGCTTCACCACGTCGCGGGCCTGTTTCTTTGTACCCACGAAAAGTACATCGCCGCCCTGGGCAACCGTATCACGCACAGCGCGGTAGGCTTTTTGCATTTGGCGCAGGGTCTGTTGCAAGTCAATAATGTAAATCCCATGACGTTCCCCGAAGATGTATCGGGCCATTTTGGGATTCCAACGGCGGGTCTGGTGTCCGAAATGAATGCCGGACTCCAGCAGTTGCTTCATAGATAGTGTTGCCATGTTTAAATCTCCATTGGGTTGGGGTCTGGGGAGTGGCTAGGCCTCCCAACCCGTCGTGCGGGCACCCGGTCGGCCTGGTAGCGTGCTGCTCCCGTAAATTTAAAATCGCGGAATAATAGCATTAAAAAAGGGGGTTGTGCAAGAAAGTCTCTATGAATCCAGCATGTCAGCCTGAAATCACTTGATCGTTTTTGGGCTGTATGTCGGGATTTTCGGAGACTTCGGATTCGGTATCGTCGGAAAAAATTTTGATATGACGCCACTTTTCTCCATGAAAGCGTTGAAAGAAGAATCCGCTCAACAGGATTATGTAAATAGTTGCACCTACCCAAGCCCCTTTTGCTTCCAACCCGACTGGATTGGCAAAAAACCATGCCAATGGAAGGGATACTCCGTAAGATCCAATGAACATGGCCCACATCATCCATCGCGTATCCCCTACCCCGCGGAGTGCGCCGGATAAAACAATGTTTACTGCATCAAAACCGGCGAAAATTGCTGCCAAGATAAGCAAGGTGTGTCCCATATCAATAACTACGGGGTCGCTGCTGAATACGGTCATGAGAGTTTCACCGAATACCGCCAATGTTGTTCCCACAAAAAGCATAATGACCATGCCGATTTTGGTAGCGGTATAGGCTCGGGCCTTGGCAATGGCTATATTGCCCTGACCGACCCAGCGTCCGACGATGGGGGCAATGGCCTGGTTTAAGGCAATGGTCATCGCAGACTGATCTTGTTTAAGCGTCAGGCTGGCCAGTTTTAGGGCGTTTTC
>NVWG01000002.1:70330-86818 GCA_002746185.1 Candidatus Hydrogenedentota bacterium | reverse complement strand
CGCTGCCAGGAGGAGTAGGCATCGGCGAAGTAGGTTTTGACGTTGAGCAGATCCGCTATTTTTTCGTGTTCGGCGAATTCGGTTCCGTTGTCGAAGGTGATTGTTTTAACCCAAGAGGTGGGAAGGTCGATGAGCAATGCGTTGATGGCGTTGGCGACCACGTCGGCGTGTTTGCTGAACACTTCGACGGCGCGCAGCATCCGTGCGCTGCGTTCGACGAGTGTCACGAGAAAGCTATCTTGATTCTTGCCGAAGACGGTGTCGGCTTCCCAGTGGCCGGGTTCGACGCGCTCTTCGACGTGTTCGGGACGGTGCTCAATTCCGACCCGGTTGGGGATGGATGGTCCTCTTCGTGTTTTTCCTTGTCCCCGTTTTCTGCGTTTAGGGCGTGATTGCGGTAGGCATTTTATTAGGTAATGTAAGTCGTGTCGCGTGTAAATCTCGCGATAAATCGTCTCGTAACTCACCCGCATCATTGGGTCATCCGGGAAATCCAGCGGCAGTCGAATAGAGACCGTTTCCGGTGTCCATTCCTCATCGCGTATCTTAGAAATGACGTAGTCGAACAAAGGCGCATGACCCAGTTTCCTATTCGGGCGACACTCTTTGCGGCGTTCAACATAGTGTCGCTGCGCACGCTCCGGGTCGTAGCCACGCGGCGTACTATTGCGCTTAACCTCGCGCACAATCGTGGACGGCGCGCGCCCAAGTTCCCCGGCAATGTTCATCGGGTTCATGCCTCGTTTCAGTAAAATGTGGATCTGACCCCTCTCAAAAGAGCTAAGATGTGTATTGGGCATCGCGGATGTTCCTTTCTGTTGATGGTCGTTAAGCAACCTCAACATACAAGAATTCCGCGATGCCTTCCTCTTTTCCCCTCATTCACTCGGGAATCGTCAACAAAAAAAGGGGAGCCGCCCCTTCCCGTCAATCCCATCCGTCGCCGCTCTGGGTGAGCGACGGATGACATCGACGGAAAAGGGCTTAGACACTACCCTGTACAAATACTTTGCAGTTAGTATATGAATCCGCAATCCCTAAATACCGACCAATCAACTTGCACAAGATTGGTAAAGTTATTTGGCTTGTCATAGGTAAGATTATTTGTAATAATTGCTTACAATGATTTCCACAATCCTGTACCTATTGTTTCCCACAACCCCAATCCTCGCTACGGCAGCCGTTGTGCCAAGGACTCCTGACCCAGGCACCTTATATACCGTACGGCAGTACCCCGACCCGGAACGGGTCTTATCTCCAACACCCCCACGCAACGCCCATGCCTGTCATATAGAGGGACACACCAACACCCCTCCGGGGAAAATGTAGGATGAAGATACCGACTTTTGAGGAAGCTATGGAGGAGATGGAAGAAATGGCAAATGGCGTGACGGGGTTTCGCGAACATGAACGGGCGGAACGGTTGGCGGAGCTGCGTCCGGCACCACGGTCGCGCAAGGAGGTGGTGCTTACGAAATTAGGCACGCCGTGTTCACCGAGCTGGGAGCCGGAGTGGATCGAGGCGGTGGAAGACATGGAAGAGGAGTTGGGTCGGCGTTGTTGCGGTGCCCATGCACCGGATGAACGGCCGTGCACGCTGGAGTCGAAAGTAAAAAATGGACGGTGTCGATTTCACGGCGGCGGATTGGGTGTAGGTGCGCCGAAAGGAAATTCCAATGCGCGGATCCACGGACTGTATGCGCGTCGTATCCAACAATGCGGCGCGCACTGTCCGCAATGGAAGACGTGTCCGTATGCTGGCGACGATGTGAAAGCCTTGCCGGAAGCGAAACGTCCTCATTGCATTTATGAGCGTGAAGAAATGGATGCGCTGCGCAAGCTGGATGAGTCGGCTCATGAAATGTATAAGCCGTTGGAAGATCGCACCACACGCGATCTGAATAAACCACCCTACCCCATGTACGCCCAGCTCCTCATGCTCCGGGAGAATCTCCATATCCTGCAGGTCATGGTGACTCGCGCCGCGAAAGCGTTGTCGACTCAGGGTTTCACCACGCAATCGGTTCAACAATCGGATTCGTATTACGCCGCCTACGAAAAACCCAGCGCGCTCCTCGTAGCCCACCAAATGTTAACCCGAGAACACCGACTCACCTTGTCTCTCTACAGCACCTTCCTCGATAAATGGGACGTCCCAAAATACGCGCGACCCTGATTAACCGCCTTTACCTTTTCTTTGATAAGAAAAGGACCTACCGGTCGGTTAATAAGAAGTATATAAAACCAAAAGAAACCGACAGATGCAAAGCATCTCCAGAAATTTAACTCTCTGTGTTCTCGGTGACCTCTGTGGCTAAAAAAAGAACCCGCGTTGTGGCACAACCGCCCTTGGCTGTATTCCAAATAGTCAGTACCCTTTCTTCATCCCCCATAAACCCGCTACAATCCTCACCATGCAGCTTGCAGCATTCATAACACTCTTGTTGGCGGCGGGACCCTCCGGTCTCATCGCTTACGTATCGGACGATGGGGATACCCAAACCGTTCGCGTTGTGGATACGATCTCGGGAGCGGACATCAAGGCTGGGCCGGGCAATCATGACGGGCCGCCCCGGTGGTCTCCGGACGGCGCGTGGCTGGCCTTCGCATCGGAATTAAACGGAGGCCGAGGCATTTCTGTGGTTCGCCCTGACGGCTCGGAGGGACGTTATCTCTCGCATCAGCATTCTATAAATGCCGATCCCCGCTGGTCGCCCGACGGTACCTTGCTGGCTTATGTAAGCGGATCGGGCTTGGAACAAACCATATCGGTTTACAATCTGGCAGCAGACAAAGAAACCACTTGGGGCGGCGGGAAAAAGGGTCTCATGTCGCCAGCCTGGTTTTCCCGTCCGACTTTTCTCCAGGCCATGCTGAGCAATGAAGACCTGGAATATAACCTGCCTCTATCTTTGACGAATGAACCGTAYCTGGCAGCAGTAGGGTTGGTAGATACAGAGGACGGGCAATCCACCGAGTTAGTTGTGGTGACTCAGGAACATACCCTGCCRTTTCCCYCRTGGGCCMAAYCWTCCMAGGATGGAGATTACACGGAATGGGCCGTAGCTGTTGCCCCGAAAGATCGGGCGATAGTATTTGAGTCCAACGATGGCGGTGACCGGGAGTTGTTCCTTGCCATCAAGCAAAGAGTATTCGACATTAGCAATCACCATGCCGCCGACTGGAATCCAGTGTGGTCGCCGGACGGACATTGGATCGCTTTCGAGTCCTTCCGAAAAGGTCCTCGTGGTATTTATAGAGTACACCGTGATTCCAGCCGCATCGTTACGGTGATAGCTGATCGTGTAGTGGAATATCATTCGCCCAGCTGGTCACCGGACGAAAAATGGATCGCCTGCGTGAAACACGGGTTAGGGATCGATGAGCTGGTCATGGTAAACATAAAAAGCAAAGAATCAACGAGTYTAATYACGACAGGTCRGCCATTGCACCYTGCCTGGAGACCCARRCCATGAAGCGATTCGTCGTYATCATCGTGSTGCTGGGATGCACTTTAGCYCATGCCCGGAATTCTGACCACACRCTGGGCATCATYATCTCCCCTAACGAAGGCACCCCGGCCATTGTATCTCAGGGCGGTGAATTTACCGTTCTTCTCCGGGAAAAAAGCGGCCTCGTTCTGGTTACGGAGGAACGTAAAATTTCGCTGACTATAGAGTGGGGCCAGGAATCCGAACATCAAATCGAAGGCCGTTGTCGTATCCCGATACAGACCGATCTGGGCCGATACATTCTTCAAACTACGGGAACTGCGGCTGGACAGGATCGCGTTGAGCAGGCTGTTTATGTTGTTGAAGCGGATATGTCAGATTATCATGTGCTCCTTTTGCCTCAACTTAAATCCGCTGCACAATGGGTTTCTCTATCTCCCGAACTTCCGCTAAATCAACTGACCATAGCCCTGATCCCGTCACCTGTCGAACCCAGCATCGAAGCATATCGTAATTTTCTCGAGACGCTATCTGAAATCCCCATACCTACAGTGGTGGTGCCAAACCTTGGTAATTCAGACGTGTTTGAAGACTTTTTTGGTCCCCGGGTCACCGCCATATTCGTAGGTCCTGACGCAATATTACGTTTCCCCGGAGATGATTCCGTATCGGGTCTGGAAGGTCAAATCCATCAATTACGCCGATTCATCAAGGCATCCCGGTGGTCCATAGGCGTATCCCCCTCGTCGTGGGAATCATGGCGCATGCGCACCCAGTTGACCTTGCTGGTGGACGATCCTCTGGACATGCATTTTGGACTGAATACGAAAAAGACAACGCAGAAAAATCCCTGGAACACCACAAAATTCTATTTTGGAACTGATACCCAGGAAACGCTTTTTGGAATTTCCCCGATTGGCGTTACGACAAAATAAAAAAACGCCGGAACTAAATTCGTTCCGGCGTTATAAAAATTTAATTGTGTACTTCTTCTACATGCCTTGAGAAGAAATTTTCTCGATGAGGGATACCAGCGGCATGAACATGGCAATCACCAATGTACCCACCATAATGCCCAGTGTCACCACCATAATAGGCTGGAGCGCTTCCTGCATGGCTTCAATGGCAATCGTAACTTCTTCTTCATAGGAATCSGCAATTTGATCGGATATGGAATCTACCGAACCGGTCTCTTCMCCSGTCATAAGCATGTCCACTACCACACCCGGAATCAAGCCCTTTTTCTCGGCATCACGTAACGGCGACTCCATGCCTTCGCCGCTTTCMACTGAATCACGGATATTCTGAATGGAATTRGCAAAAGCRCGATTGGACACKGAATTTCGGCATAGGTCCAAGGTAGCCAACATGGAAACACCACTACGCAAGAGCATCGCCAAGGTACGGGTAAATTCCGTAACTACCATACTCTGTTCAATACGTCCAAATATGGGGAGTTTAAGTTTCAGCTGATCGGATCGTAATCGACGCAATGGGCTGCGAATCCACCAGAAGTTATACCCGGCCCATACTCCCACAACGGCCGCTACAGCCACCCACCAATACCATGCGATAAGATCAGCAATCGCCATAACGATGGTGGGGAATGTACCAATTTCTACATCCAAATCCATGAATAGTTTCCGGAACTCGGGAATAACAAACATGGACAATAGAACGATTACGGTAAACGCTACCCCCACGAGAACGCTGGGATAGATCATGGCTACCTGCATCTGGCGGCGCATCCGTTCCCGTTCTTCACGATAGGATACGAGACGACGCAGCACACCAGACAGATTCCCGCTGGCTTCTGCAGCCTTTATCAGGTTTACAAATACGGGTGAGAAGTAGCGCCCTTCCCGTCCAAAGGCCTGCCATAACGGATTCCCGGATTCCACATACTCTTTAATACTGGTTACCAGAGTACGAATTCCCCGGTGCTCACCGCGATGAGACAGGGATGTAAGCGCCTTGATAATCGGTGTCCCCGCATCGAGCATCATAATGAGCTGACGAAGGAAGACGGTGATATCTTTACGCCGTACGCTCCGGGTAGCCTGAGCTGTAATGGTTTCCTGCACCGATGTTATGCTGGGCAGGGATGTAGAAGTGGATTTCGTTGAGGACGTACTTGCTGTGTCCAGCTCTAACACAACCTCTTCGATTTTTCTAATTTCCGGTTCCAGGATTTTTTTGGTTACCGCTCTTTTCTTAATTGCCACTTTCTTTTTCACGGCTTTTTTCTTGGCAGGGCTTTTCTTGGCTGCTCTTTTTTTTGCAGTCGCTTTTTTTGCCCCTGCTTTTTCACTGGTGGCCATAATGTGTCTTCCTCCATCTACGTCGCGCTAGCCGAATGAACAAACATCCAGCTCAGGGTTCCAGGTTTTATTCCGTTACGGGTGTTTCGGTCACTGCGACCGAAGACTCCGTATTGTCTTTTTCTGTTTCGATTTCCACTAGATATACTTCATCCGTCGGGTGCTCATTCCAATACCGAATGGATTCATTTCCTTGTGAGTCGAACAGCACCACCGCTTCCACTGCTCGATGCAACCCTTTCGAAGAAGTAGCCGGCTGAATAACCATGGCTACTTCGCTAACCAATCGGTAGCAACGGGAAGTGAGGGAAAGTTCAGGCGGCATACTGCGCGCATCATATTCCCGATTCGAAATGTTAAATGTGGAGGGTTCCCGGCCTATTTTGCTTACTACTTCGCCCCAGGATTTAAAGGGACGTTTCCCTGCCAGGGTTTGCGCTTCTACCTTATCAATGTTGAAGATAGCCGCCAGAATACGTGTATTTGCTGTATTGATATTTATAAATCCCTTGGGCTTTTTGGGGGTCTCCGCTGTAAACACGGTAAACAGATTTTTATTCAACTGGTTGAATTCCTGACCATCCATAATATCGCGGGTACGCAGTTCATCTACACTAACCAGCCAGCGGGGATTTTTGCCTTTGCGGGATACCGACTTGTGTAACGCGGCTACCTGACTCTTTGTGAGCCCCAAGGCTATAAGGAGTTGGGGAGAAGCATRATTCAAATTYACSCGGCCGGATTCATCCATCACCCGCACTGTAATTGTCTGAGGATAGGGAGTACGTTCTTTACCTTCGAACCGAAACGCGGGTAAAGAGATTGTATACGCATCGCGTATTGAATCGCCTGTCACAATCGCCTTTTGAATTTCGCCAATAGCGGCATAGATCCCGCCGGACGCCAGATTTTCGGAACGGGTATCCATTAGTTCATATCGGGCCTTTTCCACTTCGATGGACATATAGCGGACATAGGCTGTGCCTAACATTACAAAGACCAGCAGCATACCCAGCACGGTGAGTAACGCTACCCCGTCGTTTTTCTGGATATCCGTACCAAATTTTTTACCTGTAGTTATCATGGTCATCAACCTATTTCACGTTAATGGGAAAAACACGTTTGCGTGATACTTGCAGCCAAGGCCTATCCGGTGAAACAGCCATCATGCTGATTCGTACCGCATGGGGGAGATGAGATTTATCCCATGTTAGTACCCATGGATTTGCCGGATTCCCCGTGGCATATTCCACACGAAACCGTGTGGCATCAGCATCAAAAAGAACTACTTGCCGACCTTTTCCGGGAGACGAACTACCCAGCTGATCGATGGTACGAACCAGCTCTATCCGGTCGCCGCTTCGGTCCACAGCATATTGAACGGAAGCACTTATCTGTAATGAGCGACCGCTGATATTGCCTTGTACTGGCAGGACTACCCGATCATCTGCATCGGCGGCCTTTTCAAATTCACGGATATTTTCGGCATTACGGTGTTCTCCGATAATGGAAACGCCCGACAGTTCTGCCGATAGGACATCTTGTGTATCACGCTGAATAGTGTCAAATGCGGCCTGAATACTTTGATTTAATTCACTCAATATACGCGTTTCRTTCCAKGATGATGTTAGTGTAGTAAAGGATCGCGCTCCCAACGTGGTTACGATGCTCATAATGGCAATGGCCATTAACACCTCAACCAATGTGAATCCGTTTTTACTTTTTCGCGTGGTATGGCGCATGTTGTTTTTCTTCATGAGCCAAATCCTTCCCCTACCGAACGCGGTACGGCAGAGGTTAAATAATATTGTTGAGGGCGCCCATCGTGCAGCCAATGGACTACGACCAAAATTTCAACGTAATTCGCATCCAGGCTGGGCAAACGTGCGAATCCTTCCCAGGAAAAATTCTGGTATTGTGTTCGTACCCGCTGGTAAGACCGTTCTACGTTGGGCATTACGGATGGATACTCGGCAATATTCACTGCGTTACCTCCCTTGACAGGGCGAACGCTTTCGTATGTGTTCTGTTCCACATCGCTGAAATTAGGCCACACGAACCCATGAGAACTTTTTTGAAGATCCACTAGTGCCTCTTCGGCTATTAAGGCGGCAAGCTGATTCAGTTCACTTGTCTTTGACAGGGACAGGCTGGCTGTATAGAGCCCGATGAAAACAGAGGTGGCTACAGATAACACGAGAAATGATGTAAGCACTTCAATAAGGGTAAATCCCTTATTTCGCTTTCGCGATCCCGGATGGGTGCCCCTAATAGTGCTTAACACCTGGCCATTCTCCTTCCAAAATGCCTGACTGGTCGAAATCAGCCAGGCGATCCCCTAATTACCGCCTGCCCAAAAATTGGCAAAACCCCTTTAAAACAGGCGATCCTCATAACTAATGATGACGTTCAGATAAATTATAACATATTATCGTACGCTGTCAATTAAGATACAAAATATGCGAATACTGTTCTGGGCGGTATCCAGCTTATTGACCCGCTTCCGCCGCCGGATCAAAGGTTCGTTTACCCAGTTCAGCATCCAGCATGTACAGACCACTGGAATTATCGCCAATGAGCTTTAGCTTTTGGACTAAATCATCTGCATTGGCTTCTTCTTCGACCTGCTCGGACACAAACCACTGGAGCATGGCATTGGTGGCATGATCGTTTTCCTGCAATGCTAGCGTTACGCACTCATTGATGCATTCCGAGATGAAGCATTCATGATTATAGGCATCTTCAATACACGCTAAAGGGGAGTCCCAATCGCGTTGCGGTTCTTCCAGCGCACGCAGTAAAACGCGATCCCCTTTGTCGTTGATATACGTAAAAAGACGATGGGTGTGGGCAATTTCCTCTTGAGCCTGCATGGTCATCCAGTTCGCAAATCCTTTCAAGTTGATGGACTCAAAATAGGCCGACATGGAGTAGTATAGGTAGGCAGAGAATGCTTCGTGGTTTATCTGGTTGTTTAATTTTTCTGACATAACTTTTTTTAACATAGGTATGTTCCCCGGTAAATAAAAAATATTCCAATGTATTCCGCTCGTAGTATACTCCAATAATTACCTGGTTGCGAATGAAAAAATGATGCCATGATTAACCGTACAGAATTAGCTCGTCATCTCGAAGGTTTGTATGAAACGTGTAATCGACGGGACCTGATCCATCCGGATCCGCTGGAGCATGTGTATAGATACCCTGATACGCGTGACAGGGAAATCGTCGGGCTGATTTCCGCAAGTGTTGCTTATGGCAGGGTGAAACAAATCCTGGATAGTCTGGCGACGATTTTCGATATCCTGGGGCCATCGCCACGGTCGTATATTCTGGATACTACCGAAGCTCAAATGCATCGGAATTTGAAAGGGTTCAAGCATCGGTGGACTACAGATTCCGAATTGGTTTCGTTATTGGTGGGTATAAAACGTATGGTGGAATGTCATGGTTCCTTGGAAAAGGGTTTTGCACAATACATACAACCCGATGACACGGATGTTATCCCGCCGCTCACTTTGTTCGTTCAGGAGCTGTTGGGTGATACCTCCGTCAACAGTCTGCTGCCTCGCCCGGACAAAGGCAGTGCGTGTAAACGGCAGCAGATGTTTCTGCGCTGGATGGTGCGAAAGGATAATGTTGATCCGGGGTGCTGGTCGTGTCTGGAGCCGAGCAAATTGATCGTACCCCTGGATACGCACATGTTTTATGTAGGCCGGAAACTCCGCATGACGAAACGTAAACAGGCGGATATGAAAACGGCGCGAGAAATCACCGGAGCGTTCAAACGCATGGTTCCCCATGACCCTGTTCGATATGACTTCGCGTTGACCCGGCTGGGTATCCGTGCTGATATGAGCATGCCCGATTTTGTGAAGTCACTGCAGAAGGGCGCGCGCCTGCCGGATTAAATAGATTTTCATAAAGCGGAGATCCATAGAGCACACTCGGCGCGTTTCTTTTATTGAGGAACGTCTACGGCGTTATGAGATTGCCGCACTTCACTTCGTTTCGTTCGCAATGACATGGAAATTATATACAGACTTCATTTTTCGTGTCTTTGCGAGGAGGGCAAAGACCGACGCGGCAATCTCATCATTAATAGATCTTCGGTAAATATCTTCATGCTTTTCGCATGGCGTATAAGTTGTCGCTGCTTTTGGAAAAGCTATTTAAACTCGTTCCACACCGTGGGGAACGGTATGCACTACTGTAGTGCGTATTTCATCGCAGGATTGAGAGACGGCGCGAGCATGGGTTTCATCTTTACATAACCCATAGACTGTGGGACCACTTCCGCTCATCAAGACAGCGCGGCATCCGGTTTGAATCAGGCGGTCTTTAACATCCTGAATAATCGGAAACGACGCAATCGCGGCTGGTTCCATGGTGTTGAACAGGGCTTCTGGGAGTGCGCCATGTTGAGCGCGTTCCAATGCCGATTCGAAACCGGGTGTAAAACCAGAGACCCCCGGAACCGCCTCGCTCTTGTGCAGATCGGGGTGCCCAAAAATCATTGCTGTACTCACTGCCACCGGAGCATGGGCCAATACCRGYMATNGWRSYNGKKCAKTYCNTYKWWRRGRASNCRGYAMNTCTCCCCGGCCCGTTGCTGCGACGGTGCCGCCCACCAGACAGTAGGGCACATCGGAGCCTAATTCCAACCCCCATGCGCGCAATTGGGAATCATCCACGCCTAACTTCCATAACGTATTCAGGGCGATGAGGGCCGCAGCAGCATTGCCTGACCCGCCCGCTAGTCCAGCTGCGACGGGAATCTGTTTTTCCAGATGCATGCGGACACCGAGGGAGCACCCTGATTTTTCTTGGAGGAGTTTGGCAGCACGTACCACCAGATTGTCATCACCCACGCTCAAATCAGGCACGTTGCACGTAAGCGTGATTCCTTCATCAMCRGGTGTGARCGTCAGGGTATCGAAAAGACTGACGGTCTGGAACAAGGTTTCTACATCATGAAACCCGTCGGGCCGCTTCCGCAGCACGTCCAGATAAAAATTAATCTTCGAGTATGATCGGTAGGTTAGTGGCGAATTCAATCTGGTACACTCGTGGACGGTTGGGATCGATAATGGCCTTGGTCAACTGAATGGCTCGGTACCGAACGGGCACCATGGCCATGGAAATCTTCCGGCTGATTTTACGTTTCGGACTGCCGATAAATTCTACCGGGCCAGAAAAACCCCGGATGGCGTCATTCAATTTGGATGACACTCCGGTAAGTTCGCCTATCCTGAATCGAACGGGGCCGGCTGCTACGCCAAACTTCTCGTACCATTCCGTGGTTTGAACGGCACGCTGCCAGTCATCCAGATCACCAGCCAGGGTCACACTGGGAGAGGGCAGTACCGGGTATCCGCCGGAACCGGATCGGATCATATTCAACGCGGCCATATCGGCAGCGCGACGGGTCAGGTTCATGCGCTGCAGCACCGCATCGGGCACACGGGACGGCTCGACCACGTAAAATTCATAGGTCCAATCCGCCATCTTCTCCATCCGTTTCGCGCCGTATTTAAGGGCTTTCGGATTGGACAGATCAAGCCACTGGGATCCATCTTCCGCAACGATGGTTATATTTTTCGGAGCGGAATCAGCCCGTAACGGTTCTACGGTGATGCCGGGTTTCATGGACATATTTCGGATATTGCGTGCTAATTTCTTCATATCTTTGGGATAGGATGGCACTGCGCCTTCCAACTCGCCCGCGTTGGAGCTCCAGTTGCCCGGCACCAATACGTGATACACATTGGGCACCGCCCATTTGCTTGCCTCCGCGAGAAGCGCATCCGCGGTAGCGTTCTCGCCCATGGTCATCCAGCCGTTGGGCAGGGCTTCCTGGTTTACAGGTTCCACTATGACGCCTTCGGCCCAAGAATGGTATTGCTGGACGGACTCCGGATCATTCAGTGTAAAGGTAAGCCATACTGGATCGCTGAAAATCTCTTGGCCAGGCTTCACTTGGATGGAAGGAGAATAGACGCAGTTGATCCCTCCGGCCCACGTATCGCCAGTACGCTCAATTTCGATCCGTGAWTCCTTCTCACCTGATTGAAGYAGCCCGATCCCCAGAATCATTCCAGGGTCGTCCAGCTCAAACTGGATTAAGCTCGCATAGCCTTCGCCATGCACCATGGAGTATTCGCCGCGCCGTGTGGCATGGGCCATTTTAACGGTGACACCGCGATTCATTTTCTTSACYGAWCCGGGWCGCAATACCACTGGGCGTATAGCCGCGATTTCGATAGGGGAGTTGCTGGTGTTTTCCAGTCCAACGGTCAATGTGAGGAACGGGCGTTCTTTATATCGATTGACTTTGTAGTGAACCACAAAGCCTTTGTTGGATTGGTAAATGGCAGAGAATTGTGTTCCCTTACCGAAGGAGTCATCGATTTTCGTTCGGGTATCACTAATTTTTTGGAGTTGATGCAGACGTATCACTTCGCCGGAAGCCAGCACGATTTCTGCCCGGGCATCCTGCACAATGGTGCCCCGCTTTTTGATGTCCACTTTCCATTCGGCGGTGTTTACATCGAAACTGAACGACGCACCTGGGCTGGAAAAGGAGTAGTGATCGCGCAGATCCCAAGGCACATAATCTTCGGCTGTAGTGGTGGTCACAACGCCCAGCGTCGCAACCAGTACCGCCAGTAAACTCATGATGGTCCCCTTCCGCATTCCGCAGCGAAAGGACGTRAGRTAATATTTCATAAACGGCTAAACTCCCCGAAGGGAAACTACTGTACAGCCGGTCAACGCCCTCGCAATCGCATACAGGAATTCCCACATACTACTACATCTTGTGCATAARYGCACGATTTTCCAAGGGCACTACCATTAAGGCAGCTTGTTCAAACGTTTCAGGCTCCGCAACCGATTTAACTATACCCGGAGAATGGTGATCTTGCCCAGATTCATTGCCCAAAAACCAGGGTAACTTGTTGAAGGTCAAATTGTTATGAAACAATCGCACTTGTAAACAGTTTTTGGTGGTATATTCTTAACATCTATCTATAGGTCGGCTCTTTGTATAATTGGGGAGTCAACGAGAAGGAATGAGCACGATTTCAACCATGGAAAATACCCTGGGACAAACGGTGGTGGAGTTCGAAGCGGCTCTCACGCAATTTCGTGAAGCCYTRTCCACCACRCCGGAACTTTATGACCTCGTTTTTGACGGCACGGAGGACTGGTCGAACCTGCTCACCTATAAACTCGTCCCTCATCTGTCCGGCGAAGGCTGCTTGGTTGCCGCCGTGGCAGGGGGWACCAATACCGGGAAGTCCACCGTATTCAATTTGCTGCTGGGCCGCACCATCAGTCCCATGGTGAATACGGCAGCGGCTACTTGTCATCCCGTTATCGCTGCCAACGAACGACGTGCCGTGGAGTGTATGGAATCCAAACTTGTACCGGAGTTTCGTCCCCAGACTTTTGATCGGCCTGATGATGCCACGGACAGTTCTATTCCTCATGATGCGATATTTGTGACGACGCTTGATTCGTTGCCGGATCACCTCATTATCATGGATACGCCCGATGTGGATTCCATTGACAAGCGAAACTGGGAAGTAGCGGATCATATTCGCGCTGCAGGGGATGTCATGGTGGCTGTGCTTACGGGAGAGAAATATAAGGATGACCGGGTCGTTCAATTTTTTCGCGAGGCGGCGGCATCGGGCCGGGTTATTCTCCCTGTCATGAACAAGGCCAACCCGGCGGATGACTTTGCGGTGGCGCGAAAGCAGCTGGCCGAATTCCTCACGGATGTGGACATAGACGGCCCGTGTTTTGTTATCCCACACGATTTTACTATTGGCGATGATTTAAACCAACCCATTCTGTCGTTGGACGGGCATGGAGAATTGCTTCCTTACTTGATAGACATGGATGTGGTCGCTATCAAAGAGACCGTGTTTCAAGGAACCGTTGTTCGCTTCTTCGAATCGGTATCGGGTTTCATGGATCACGCGGAACGTACTGCGTCGGATTTGAGCGATATCACCCACCTGTTTGAAAATATGGCTCATGAAGCCTCCCGTGAATATCAGCCTGCACCCGGCAAGGAAGTGGGGGGGCTGTTCCACGAATTTGTACAATCCAAGCGGGGCACCCTGCGTCACATGATAGGTTCCGCCAGCTCCACTGTTGTACGTGGAGCAGCTGCTATTGGCAAAGGCATTATGAGCGGATTCACCAAACGCGCTACGCTGGAATCCGACGAGAATGCGGGCAGCGAAGAGGAATTGGTGGCATTTCATCGTGATGCCATCGAACGTATCGCCCGCAACCTGGCGGCGCATTACATTGAAACGGGACGCACGTTGTCCGATCCGGCAGCGGGAATTGTCGCCCATCGATTCGAAGCGTTTGACGTGGAAGCTGCCGTGAATGCAGTGGTGGAAGACACGCTCCAAACCGATAATATATCGGATGAATTTCGGGAACATGCCAACGCCACGCTGGACGCATGGTGGGCGGACAACAAAGGCAAGCGCATGGCGTTGGAAGCCTTGGATACGGTACTGGCTGTCATGCCAGCGGCTATCGCAGGTGTTACCACCGTTATCACCAGTGGTTTCGGTGCGGGAGAAATTGCGCTGGCATCCACGGCGGCCGGCGCGGCATTTGGCGCGAAAGTAATGGAATATCAGTTTGGGGATGCTATGTTCGATTTCCTGTCGCCGTGGAAACTGGAGCAGCAGGACGCGCTGAATGAAGCATTGCAGCTGCACATCACCCAGGCATGTCTGGAGCCGTTGTATAGTGCTTTAGAACCTTTTCAGGGCGACACCATGGACACGTTGCGTACGTGTCTGGCACAACACCACACCGCCGAAACCACGCCAGAGGAGATCCAATCGTGAGCCTGAGTACAACCCAATTGCTCCAAAAACTGGACACCTTGGCAGCCTATACCGGCCCATGGTTGGCTCTGCGAGATGAAACGAAATTACTGAAACTCCGGCTGGAGGAATTACGGGAACGGGAAACACGGTYGGATGATCTGCTGGTTGTCGCGCTGGTAGGCGGGTCCGGTGTGGGGAAATCCACTCTCCTGAATGCCCTGGCGGGGGATGAGCTGGCGAAGACCTCTGAGTTCCGACCTTGCACCACTATTCCCACGGTATATCATCCGCCGGGTACTACGCTGGATTTCGCTACGGATACGAAAAACATATCCGGGTCCGCGCTGGAACGTCTGGTCATCGTGGATACACCGGATTCGGATACCATTGCCAAAGCGCATCGGGAATCCGTGATCAAGGTGCTGGARAAATGCGAYCTYATTCTYCTSTGCGCCGACTCGGAAAAATATCTGGACGATGCGACATGGTCGCTCTTGCGTCCTTTGCAGACGGAGCGAACGCTGGTGTGTGTGGAGACCAAAGCATCCCAGGTGCCCAGCGTAAAAGATCACTGGCTTGCCCGACTGGAATCGGAAGGCATAACCGTTAAAAACTATTTCCGGGTCAATAGTCTGCGGTCGTTTGATCGGAAGCTGGCGGGTAAAGAGCCGGAGGACGAATACGATTTCCCGGCACTGGAAGCCTTCCTCCATACCGAATTGACCAATGAACAGATACGTCGAATCAAGCGATCCAATGCGGCGGGTCTACTCACAAAGACCGTGGACACCTTGGCGGATCGGCTGGAACAACGCGATGCCCTCCTCACGGAACTGAGCGAGGCTATGCAGCGCACCGATGCTGAATTAGGTCAGGCAGCATTTGAAGTGCTGAATCGTCGCCTCTTCGCGGAGCCTCATTTGTGGAATTATGCCCTGGGAYGGGAGATCGGTCTGCGCAATAAAGGCGTAGTGGGTACATTGTATAGATTGCTGGAAGCGCYGCGGTCGCTCCCGGCACGAATGGCCAATCTGTCGTTCTGGTCCATGCGTGCCAATACAGGCCACAAAGCCGCCACGCTGCTTTCGGAACAAGACTTGATGAACTCCGACCTGAATCTGACGTCCGATGAATTGGAACGGCAATTCCGCAATGTAGAAAGCGRGATAGCCATGGCCTGCGCCAAAGCAGGTTTTGAATCCCGACCCGAAACGGATCGTTACGACGCGTTCAATACTGCCTTGAGCGAAAACGTGGGCCGTATATTGCGGGGACCCGCCCGGGATCGCGTGGTGACCAGAGCCAAGTGGATCACCGGCTGGCCTATAGCCATTTTGATGGACGCGCCGCCCGTAGCATTCTTCGGGGTATCGGCGTACAACGTGGTGACGGAATATTTCAGCGGGGTCGTTCTGGGCGGATCTTTCTTCGTCCACTCGGGCACCGTGCTGGGCATCATTCTGGCTGTGGAACTGGGCGGCTATTCCATCCTGGCGCGATTCATGGCTTGGACCGCACGAAAAGGGAGCGTCAAAACTCTCCGGGACAGCGTAGTGGGTCACCGCATGGCCTTCCTGGAAGAACGGCGCGCCCTGGAAGAAGCGCAGGCGATCTTGGAGGATGTTAGGGGTCKGCGGAATACGCTTAGCGGCTCGGACTAAGAAAAAATAAACCACAGGTTTCACCGATTTACACAGATTATTTTTTAGCCACAGATGTCGCCGAGAACACCGAGACGGGATCCTGTCGCAACGATTCAAACTGGATATTCGCGGGGGTGATCAGATTGCCGCGTCCGGCTTCGCCGTTCTCACAATGACACAGAAACRATGTCATTGCGAACGAAAC
>NVWG01000002.1:0-70325 GCA_002746185.1 Candidatus Hydrogenedentota bacterium | reverse complement strand
GAAGTGAAGTGCGGCAATCTCCTCACACCGAGGACTGTACTTTCTGTCTCAGGTTTATGAAATGATATATTGACTATTACTCAAAATTAGTAAACTTTGTACCGTTACCGCCTTCTAGTGGACGTGGTTTGGATCGGAGTGATCGTGTTCCTCGTTGGAGGTGTCGACTTCAGGCACGTCCAGCTGAATCGCTTCGGGGACATCGTCGGCTTCGGGATCGATTTCGCCTTCACCGAGCGGGCCGTGACTGTGTCCGGCATGGGGATCAAAGGTATCCACTTCTCCCAGACCCAGCAGATCGAATACGACTTGGTAGTCTTTTTGGATGAGCGCTTCGGATTCAGCCTTCTCGGATAAGTATTGGAGGTAGTCCGTCTGATGCTGGTTTTGTATCATGGCGAGCTGCCTGTCATGCAGCGAATCTTTTTCCTCTTCCCATTTTTCTTTCCAGTCATCCACCGACGGCCCTATCAATTCCGTCAGTTCGAGGAAATAGGGCATGCGTTGGAAATCAAAAATAGGCCCGGCCATTTCACCGGGCTGTGCGCGACCTAATATTTCAAAGGCCTGTTGTGTGTTCCAGAAAATCCCTTCGCTGAATAAAAAGTCCGTGGGACCAAATGTAGACGTTTCTTTAATATCCAATTCCAATTCSGGAAATRYTTCGCTGGCTTNCGCCAGRTTTGTCATWTCATCRTCGATWCGAGTYAAGTAGTCYCGCATCGCCCCGACGWAWTCCGGGCTGTTYTTATACAGGGCAATGGCATCCYGCTCTACATCCGCACGGGCTTCCTCGAATGTCTGCTGTTTCGGCTCCTGGATATCCGCTAATCGGACGATATAGATGTTACGCTGCGCTTCAAACCAACTGGTGATATCACCCACTTCGGCCAATTCGCCGACCTGACTGCGAAACTCAAACACGTCCCGTGCTTCGATACCGTCAATAATGCTGGACAAAGGAGATACCGGTCCCGAGGTATGCACTTCATGCCCTTCCGCCTCGATGATAACCCTGAAATCCGGAGATTCCGTTTCCATCAGCTTCACATACAGGCCCATGGCCTTGATACCGATAGCATCTTTTTCTTCATCGGASAKRKYSKSSSGKAKSWYWWYSYKKYSSGYYYKMMMSTYMYSMRYAMCSWSTTCTTCCCGAATACGATCTTCTTCAACTTTATAGATGTGGAAACCCGAATCCTTTTCGATGGAATCGCTTACTTGGCCAGGCTCCAACGCAACAATCTCCAACAGGTCAACCGGGGTCTCTTCGGATTCTTCAATCCACCCCAGATCCCCGCCTTCTTGTGCATCTGCCGCGACGGAATACGCCATGGCCAGCTCCGCAAAGTCATCACCTGCGTTGGCTTTTTCAATCAATTCCTGCACCAGCGCGGGTTCTCTGGGCTTCAACGAAAACGAGACGAATTCTGCTATACGCCCCTCATCCGAAAGATACTCCTCTTTATACTCATCGTAATGCGCTTGAATCTCTTCCTCACTCAAGTCCACTTTGGGTTCGATGGCAGCATACTTCACGCGCATGGTGGTATGCTGTAATTCAAACTGCTGGCGAATATCGCTCTCCAGTACACGAGCTGATCCGGTGATCAAATCCAGATACACCTTTTGATTTACCCCTTGGGCTACATCCTTATATACCGCTTCCCAGCTGATACCTCGCTTCGTGTTCGATTCTACCCAGTCGTTATAGTATCCGGCCTCAAATCCGCCGTTTTCATTCTTGAACTGGCGATAGTCACGAAATTTTTTCTGCAAATAATCACGATTAGGAATCACATTATATTTTTGCGCTTCCACTGTGATTAGTGCTGTRTTGATCAGACGATCCAGCACTCTGTCCACCGTACCGTTATTCACCATCTCCTGCGCCGAATTTGATTGACTTGCCTGATTGGGCAAGCGTGTTTCCGCATTGTACTCACTTAGAAACTGATCTGCAGTAATGGGCATCGTTCCCACCATGGCGACAGGAGGTCCCAGCGCACTCTGAAGATCGTTTCCACCACCGCCGCCGCCGTCAAATCCGGCCATGCCGAAAAACGTCAACGGAATCCCAACAAAGGCCAATATAAACCAAAGCATCCACTTTTTGTGGCGCTGCATTCCAATAAACACGGAGCTTACTCCTCAGAAACGTGGAAATCCCACGTTATGCATAAAAAACAACCTATAAACACGGGAATTAACCCGGATCAGCAACGGTAGCTGAACCCAAAGAGATTACCATAGAAAACCAAAAAGGTTCAACACCCCCACCATTTCTAACACGTCACCTTTTACTCTTCCACCAAAAAGTGCAGAAACTTCCCTCTAGCCACCACGCTCCAACTATTATTTCGTGTACTGTCCATTAGTCACCACACACACTTATATCGTAGGAACACGCCGCCAACCTTGCCTTCCCATATCCCGTAATTCCCCAGACATATACAATAACTCTGCCTTCCATTCTCAAATGGTGTCAACCTATAAATATTGACTGCCTCCCCCACGGCTCGTATACTACTCCATCATCCCTGCACCAATTCACACCGTGCAGACATGTGGGGGTATAGCTCAGCTGGGAGAGCGCTTCGCTGGCAGCGAAGAGGTCAGGGGTTCAAATCCCCTTACCTCCACCATCATTTCTTCTCTGGTACAAGAGTGCCTTTATGTATTACATAATCGCCMMAWKKWCSMKRYCYKYMRCGMCRYTYYSGRKCKKSMKRTTYTCSGWTRYMRMRKWGARRKMSASRWKMTSGKSWRAYWTSMCCSAGRYTCKCCGCTKCTCATTTTGAAGAGTGCCTTGGAACAAAATTAATAGGAATGTGTAGATAAATTTGAGGCGCGTATTGGGGCAAAAAGTAGTGGATGTTGACACTAAATCAGGCTATGTACCCAAGTAACTTACGTTGGGCATCCCAATAATGGGGTAACTCAGTTGTAGTGCAATGTTTGAGGTCTAATGAAGGAGGTTGTTTTCCATCCAAAATGGACTCAATGATGTCCGGTGCCAGGAAAGACAATGGAAGAAGTCTGCGAACATATCCTTCACTTTGATGCTCCCCACGGCATAACTCAGGAATCGAATTGTATTTCAGGTTATCCAACATTTCTCTCCATTTCCACGCCAACACAATATTTTTAACTAAAACTGCATCAGGTTTACCAACCCGTGAGGCGTCATACCCGCTTGGAGTAATAAATGCCATCTGATTGTCTCGGGTTTGCAAGGAAGCTCTTATTCGAAGCACGGCATGGGATTTATCAATTATGATCTCGTCCCCTCGAGACTCTGCGCACTTAAGATCTACTCCTGATTCACCATGGTTCAATTCTATTTCCACCATATTTTTGAAAACAGTTATTCGCCTAACCACCTTCAGAATAAATTCATGATCCGCTGATTTCGTTTTGCATACTGTCTCAACACGATCTCGAACGAGACTCTCAATCGCCTGGGCTGGGATTCTTAGTGCATTGTCGTCATTGCCTTTCCGTTTTCCGAGAATTGACCTACTCAGGTAGTAGGGATATTTCTTATTTCCTTTTTTACTCGAATGAGTACACGTCATAGGTTTACCAGAAGCATCAAATATAATTCCTTTAAGGAGACTTGGTGACTTCGTTCTCTTGGCATCACTCCGTTTTGCACGCTGACTTTCCAATTGTGTCTGAGCTGCCTCCCATATTTCAGTTGTTATAATCGCCTCATGTAACCCGTCATACACCTCGTCCTTGTATCGCATCTTTCCAAGGTAAAGGGGGTTCTGGAGTATAGTGCAGACACCTTGTGTTCGAAATGGCTTACCTCCTTTACGTTTCCCCTTCTGCCCAATCCATTCCTTATTTCTAACACTTCTTCGGTCCAGTTCCTCAGCCACATCAGGGGCCGTTCCCTGTTCCACATATAGTTCAAATATCAGTCGAACGATTTTCGCTTCCTTCTCGTTAATCACCAACTTCTTGTCAATATTGTCATAACCCAGTGGTCGGGCACCACCCATCCACATACCTTTCTTTCGCGATGCGGCAATCTTGTCTCGGATACGTTCGCCAGTGACTTCGCGTTCGAACTGAGCAAAGGAGAGGAGGACGTTAAGCGTGAGGCGCCCCATCGAGGTGGTCGTATTAAAGTGTTGCGTCACTGCGGCGAACGATGCTTCTGCGGCATCCAGCACGTCCATAATTTTTGAGAAGTCCATAAGCGAACGGGTCAGCCGGTCAATCTTGTACACAACGATTACATCTACCTTATCGGCATGAATATCATCCAATAACTCCTTAAGCCCAGGACGTTCCAAGTTCCCACCGGAGAATCCTCCATCATCATATTGCTTTCGTACCAGTTTCCACCCTTCATGCGCCTGGCATCTACCTATATCTCAAGCTAACGCTTCGAGTACACTGAGTCAAATCGAATCCTGCCCCCGCTAGAACACCACCACGAAAAGGCAACTGCTGGGGGCAACGCGCCCATGGAACACTTCTTCAGCAGCTTGAAAAGGGAATGGCTCCGCGATTAGATATTCTCAACCCACGAAGCAGCGACCACCGCCAATTACATTTCTTAACACCACTAATAACGAGGAACCTCATGGGACTTTAGACTATGCTCTATAATCCTTCACTGAGGTTCCTCGTGTCGACTCGCAAATCACTCAACGTCGACGGTCACGTCATCAATACCGAGATTTTCTCCCCAATCTATGGAGGTTCCTTCGAACTTCAGTGTTAGATCTGATCGGAAGTATTGTGCATCACTACCAGAATTATTGAGCGTGATTGTATAAAAATTCCATGTATCTTCTGGCGAGGTAACGCCCAATTCAACAAAATTGTCATAGGAGCTGCCGTTCCACAACTGAAACATCACATTGTCGCTGTTATCGATGTCATCGTCGTAATAATAGAACGATACAGTTAGCATTGATCGCCCAGACGTGTCGAGATTTCGCGAGATCAGGTCATTTTTACTATTGGTACATTTGACTGCCGATGTACCGGATACGGCGACTTCAGATGTATACACCCAATCTGTGGTCCATCCCTCGGTAGCGAAGCTTCCTGACTCGAAGTCGTCTGAGAGTAATGTTTCCGGTCCTGCAGGAACAGCTTCTGTTGTAAAACTCCAGACGGTGCCCGTCGTTGTCCCGAAAGTGTTGACCTCATCTATCCGCCAGTAATACGTAATGCTATTGACCAGCGTTCCAGGATTATAGGAAGTTCCAGTTTGATTTTGAACAAATAAAGGGGGATTTGCGGTTCCAAAGTAGACGTTGCTGCTATCTGCATTCGTCCCGCTAGTCCAACTCAGACCATTGTTTATACCAACGTCGGTAGAATTATCGACTGGGCTTGGATTTGAGGATGCGCCTGGAGGTGTTCCTCCGCCTCCACCAATGATTCGGGCAGAGACGCGAACCTCGTCGATTGCAATGTCGTCCCCATTCGAGCTTGCATCGCACATGAAACGTATCAGCATGTTCGATGGAAACACATAGTTCGATTCAGAGATCGTTTCTTCGACAAAATAGAACGGACCATTGGAGAAACTGTAAGCGCTGGAGCCGTCGCCTCTGGTATAGGTCTCAATCGTTTGCCATGCGGATCCGTCATAGTACTGCAACCAGAAGTCCTCGTTATTCTCCATACTTAGGGCCGTGAACCAAAACTCGATCTTGATCTCGTCGTAACCGGGGGAGGCTACGTCGATGCCATTCGTCAAGAAGAATGATGATGCCACGCCGGAGTTATCCTGGATGTTCGCTGAGTTAACTCCCTGGTGAGCAAAGTTTGCGTTGGAGAGCAACGCACAATCACTCCCGCCGTCGGTGTAGTTTCCGAAGCCGGATTCGAAATCATCGTACGTGAGCTCGACCCATGAACCACCACCTACTGAGACTACTGTGGAGAAGGTCCAGACGGTGCCTGTAGTGGTTCCGAATTGATTCACTTCGTCGACTCGCCAATAATAGGTGGTGTCGTTTAGCAGCGTACCAGGATCGTATGTGCTGCCTACTAGATTTTGTACAAATGCTGGCGGGTTTGAAGTACCAAAATATATGTCGCTTGAATCGCTATCCATACCTGGTGCCCAGCTCAAGTCGTCGTCAACTCCAATATCCACAACTGAGTTTGACGGCGTGGGGTTTGTAGCTTGTCCCGGGGGATTCCCTCCTCCTCCGGCGCGAATGTGAAGCGGTATGAAGGGTGTGTTGGTTTCGTGGAGCAGGTAGAGTCCCAGGGAGGATGTTGCTCGTCCTGCAACATCACTGAAGGTGTTGAATAGYCCCCAGTTGTAGAGCGTTGCTGCAGCATCTTCCCAGTTCGCATGGGTTTCGTTTTCATAGCCTGCAATCTTCCAAAGACCGTCGAGAAGTGAGTAGGGAATAGGCCACATGTGCTCGCCCTGAGGCCCGGGCGGCCCTAAATTTATGAGCTCCCAGGCAAGATTATCGAGCATGGCTATGACGTACGGTCGAAGATCCGCCGCCTCCGTTGTGTCACCTTGATCCCGGAAGGCCACATAGGCTTCCACAGCTGCCCAGGTGTTCATAGAGTGATACCACATGTTTGCGTTGTGCCCGTCCCACATGCGACCTGGCAATTGAGCTGATTGAGTCAATCCGGAGAATGGCTGATTTGTCATCCCGTCCACCAGTCCATCGCCATTAGCATCCATGAGCACACCAGGTTTGAGATTCCGCTCCAACCTGTCAACCAACAATGCTTTGTAGGTAGCATCACCCGTCAACGCATATTGTTGCGCCAATACCCAAATATTCTTTGCCGTGTAATTGTGGTTCCTCACCGCAGGCTCCGCACCACTCCAATCTGCCGCCAACATTGCTGACGCAGCGTATACGGCAGCCTTGCCAGGATTGGTTTCCTGCAAAGATGCTTCGAGCATGAGTGCCGCACTCCAGCCGTGATCGTAGGCGAGGCCGCCATCGTACGCACGCGGATTGAGGGAAAAGTCAACAACGAGGAACTGAATACCAGACCATAGGCCACCATTGTATGTGGGGCAAAATGCCGGAACTGTACTGCACCATTGATTGATGGAATTGGCTACGACCCCAGGGCGATAACAGGGACTACTGGAATTGGTCAATTCTTTTGAGTAACCATAAACACCTGGATAGGTGACCAGTGGTGTGGGCGCATAAAGTTCGCTGTATTGCGACCCCTCCGTTTGATCCGCAATGGTTTGGATTATCGCCGCCGGAGCACTGTATCCGGCCAACTGGGCATAGAGCCCTCCCAGTGCCGCTGCTGGCCATTCGCGACCCAGCTGGGCACATGAATCCGTGTAAGCAGCAAGACCGGGTGAGTGTACGTTGTTCCACAGGCCTTCAAGTTGAGCCAATGTGGGGCGCGTGATATTAGGTGTTGTATACGACCAGGTGTCGGATCTGCATCCAACACGATTCCCACGCGTTTCCCGGGCTGTATTGATAGCATCAATACAGTCTTGAATCGTACCATTGTACATAGCATCTTCTATTGCCGTTCGGTTTGCAGTTGTTCCATAGGTATCTCCGCACGGAGGCGAAGGCTGCGCGTAGACTTGAGAGCCTGCAATGGTTAGAAGTGCAATAACTATGAATTTGATAATTGGATTTCTTATCATTCTTTCTTCTCCTATGATTCGTTTTGTCCTACGGTGAAACAATAGCCCGAATATCCATTTTCGGATTATGCTTGGAGAATCTCGATAAGGGAATGGGAATACATGCTATATTTCTGTACGTTATTGCGGATCTATTTTGTAGCGCATGTTCTTAATAATTCGTAACTGTTTGGTCAAAAGGTATTATTATGATTGAACRATAGCGTRCYGCGTCACACTTCCACACGACCTATCAAGGTTAAAATTTTCTGGTGAGATATGATCCAACTATTATTACTTTGAATCTAGATTATAGAATGGCACCCTTAGGGACGATAGTGTGGGCAGGTTCCCTCCGCCACCCGCACGAATATGAAGCGGTATGAAGGGTGTATTGGTTTCGTGCAGCAAGTAGAGTCCCAGGGAGGCTGTTGCTCGTCCTGCAACATCACTGAAGGTGTTGAATAGTCCCCAGTTGTAGAGCGTTGCTGCAGCATCTTCCCAGTTCGCATGGGTTTCGTTTTCATAGCCTGCAATCTTCCAAAGACCGTCGAGAAGTGAGTAGGGAATAGGCCACATGTGCTCGCCCTGAGGCCCGGGCGGCCCTAAATTTATGAGCTCCCAGGCAAGATTATCGAGCATGGCTATGACGTACGGTCGAAGATCMGCCGCCTCCGTTGTGTCACCTTGATCMCGGAAGGCCACATAGGCTTCCACAGCWGCCCAGGTRTTCATRGAGTGRTACCACATGTTTGCGTTGTGCCCGTCCCACATKCGACCTGGCAATTGAGCTGCCGGGGTCAACCCTGAAAACGGCTGATTGATCATCCCATCCACCAGCCCGTCACTGTTGGCATCCATAAGCACACCCGGTTTGAGGCTACGCTCTAACTTGTCAACCAATAATGATTTGTAGGTAGCGTTACCCGTCAACGCATATTGTTGAGCCAAAACCCAAATATTCTTTGCCGTGTAATTGTGGTTTCGGACTGCTGGCTCCGCGCCACTCCAATCTGCCGCCAACACTGCTGACGCTGAATATACACCAGCCTTGGTCGAATTGGTTTCTTGCAAGGACGCTTCGACCATGAGTGCCGCGCCCCAGCCGTGGTCGTAGGCCAGCCCACCATTGTAAGCACGGGGATTGGTGGAGAAATCAACAACAAGGAATTCGGTGCCGGACCAAGGACCAGCATTGTAAGTGGGGCAAAATGCCGGAACGGCTGCGCACCATTGATTGATGGAATCCGCTACGACTCCAGGGCGATAGCAGGGACTACTGGAATTGGCTAATTCATTCGAGTATCCGTAGACACCCGGATAAGTAATCAGAGGTGTGGGCGCATAAAGTTCACTGTATTGCGACCCCTCTACTTGATCTGCAATGGTTTGGATTATCGCCGTCGGAGCACTGTATCCGGCCAGCTGGGCATATAGCCCTCCCAACGCCGCGGCCGGCCATTCGCGACCCAGCTGGGCACATACCTCTGCGAAGGTAGCAAGACCGGGTGCGTGTACGTTGTTCCACAGATTTTCAAGTTGAGACAATGTGGGGCGCGTGATATTAGGTGTTGCATACGACCAGGCATCGGATCTGCATCCAACACGATTCCCACGCGTTTCCCGTGCCGTATTGATAGCGTTGATACAGTCCTGGACTGTACCGATATACATAGCGTCCTCTATCGCAGTAAGGTTTGCTGCTGTCCCATAGGTATCCCCGCATGGCGGCGAAGGCTGTGCAGAAGCCTGTATTCCCAAGATAGACCATACTCCTACCACCATGAGCGTAATGTATATGCTCCAGAAATTTCTCATCATTCCTTCTTCTCCTTGGTTTAGCTTGAAATGCGATAACTCTCAAGGCCGTTTTTAATTATAAATGCATAATCCACAGATACGAATAGAGTTTAATGTCGTGATTCTGTAGTTTCTTGCGGAAAAGACGCAGTATGGGCTATGGAAAATGGCGACGTTTTACAGTTTCTTACGCAGGGCTCTAAATTTGTTTTAAAAAGCTGAATATCTGGCTTAGCGATTTTTTTTACTTACACGTAACTAGAGCACTTTAACTAATTCTACCTACGCATCTGCTTGTTGCAGCATCGACTGGCTGCGTCACAAAATCTCGCCATAGCCTGCTATGCCTGCGCTTTTGTTCCTTACCAGCCTTGTCCTCACGGGCGCATCTGCATAGCCATAATTAGTTAAAGTGCTCTATGTACATGAAATTGCTTGAATACTTCATTCTGCTGAGACTGTAAATTTGCTAAAGTGATTTTTTGATACTCTCCGGGATAAATCCAGCATGACCGCGACAGAGCAACATAGAAATACTACTTCCGTAATATGTATTGGGGAATCCTTATGGGATAATCTGATGGGGAAATGTGTACCTGGGGGAGCACCGGCAAATGTTGCCAGTCACTTGTCTCAACTCGGRTTGGACAGCATATTATTATCTCGCTTGGGAAATGATGAGGCTGGAATCAGTTTTAGAAATGAAATGCAAAGTAGAAACGTAAACACGTCTCTGCTGCAAATGGACAGTATTCACTTAACTTGTACCGTGTCGGTGAAACAATCAGAAAATGGCGATACCTCTTTTTGTATACCGACAGGTACATCCTGGGATTATTTTGAAAGAGATGCCGCTTGGGTTACTAGTGTAGAGACTTCCGGGATCATTTATTTTGGAACTTTAGCTATGCGTTCGGAATTTAGTCGTGAAATAATACTAGGTCTTCTTCAGGCTGCTAAGGGAAAAATTCTTTTTTGTGATATTAATTTGCGTCCTCCTCATTTCGAGGAAACCATCATACGCAGCTGTCTTACATTTGCAACTGCTTTAAAAGTCAATGAGGRTGAGCTGCATRTATTATCTGGGTTGYTTGATCTCGATGGACATTCCTTGTCGTCGAGGTCAAGGCAGCTTATGATGAGATTCGGAATTAAACTCATGTGTGTATCTTTGGGCAGCAACGGATGCATGGTGATTTCTGAAGAAGAAGAATTCCTTCAGCGGCCGTACAAGGCTGAAGCGATTGATTCCACGGGTGCTGGCGATGCGTATACCAGTGGAATTATTTATGGGCTGACACACCATTGGTCATTGAATAAATCTGCTTATTTCGCCAGTATCCTTGGTGCGCGAGTTGTAGAAAAGTCAGGTCCGAATTCTTTAACTCCGGAAGATTATGTGAAAGCATTGTCAATTATCAGTGGTGAAGAATAAATTTTTTTAAGCAAGGACAACCAAGAAATGATTTCAGGCAGCACGACTCCAAATCTACTTAAAGTAGCYATTATCGGCGGTTACGGGCACTTTGAGTGTGCATTCGAGGACTCGCGACACCGAGAGGTTTTCCATATCTGCGGTATCGCACCGGGACGCGTCGGGGAACCCATAGAAAATGTTGTCGATTTAGCCAGGCAGTCTGGACTCTGCCCAGAAATTTATTCTACACCCATGGATCTATTCAATGAAATACAGCCGGATGTAGCACTCGTAACGTGTCGATTTTCAGATCACGCCCAGATAATTGGTGAGGCTTTGGCAAGAGGCATTCATGTATTGAGTGAAAAACCGTTAGCGACAAATTGGGAAGATTTCCAGCAGCTTCAGCATGCTTATGCGCAGGGAAATTCACAGTTATCGGCTTTGTTCACTATGCGTTATATCCCGGAAATGTATACTCTCGCAAATTTCGTCTTATCGGGGGGCATAGGGGACGTTTACTCGGTCCAAGCACAAAAATCATACAAATTAGGGACACGCCCGACTTTCTTTCAAGAGCGCACTTCTCACGGCGGACTGATACCGTGGGTAGGAAGTCATACCATCGATCTGATCTGCTGGTTGAGCAACCGGGAAGTGACACATGTCCGGGCTTGGCACTCGAAAGCAGGTGCAAAGAAAACTGGCGATCTGGAAATGTTGGCCCATATTCATTGTTCTCTGGAGGGTGATTGTTTTGGGAGCGCTCATCTCGATTATATGCGGCCGGAACAGGCTGCAACCCACGGGGATGATCGTGTGCGTGTATTGGGTGCCGATGGTATTGCAGAGGTTCAGGGAGGTATTGCGCGGGTAATACGTAATGGGAACGAAGAAATTCTTTCTGGTAGCGACGCGCCAAATATACTGATGGATTTTATCGATCAGATAAAAGGAAAAGGGGCTTGCAGGGTTTCAGCCGATGATGCATTTCGCGCAACTCGAATTTGTCTCACAGCGCGTGATAGTGCTGACCTCGGGAAGGAAATTGAGTTATAGCTCTACTTTTTTATGCCGTTGAATTCCAGAGCCAATGCGTCTTGATCTCGTATTACCAGCAGGTAGGTTGCAATGGATTCTGGCAAATATTGCTTCGTTGTTCTATTGTTAAAATGGATAGCGGCGTTTACCGATATATTTATAGCTTGGGTCCAATTTTCACGTCCTCCGAACAAAGCACTTCCAATGCATAAAACATCCAACGATAACAGTTCGTGTAAGTTAGATGCCCCGTTAGAATTTATCTGCATGGCAAGGTTGTCTAACCCCAGTACGATTGATTGTTTTATATCTTCAGCTTCCGAAGGGTCGTTAATAGTTAGAGCCGTATAAAAATCACAAAGCGCGCGCAGCAAAATTGAATGGTACTGTATGCGCGCATTGTGCGGATCAACCCATCGTCCATCGCTCATTTGGCCCGGCAAGACACCGATATAAAAGCGTACACGCGCCTCGTCCAGGTATTTCGACTCGCCCGTAATTCGATACAAACGACTCAACAAGGCTCCGCTGAAGCTATTGTAATTCCAATTCGTAACTATTGGCTCTTTTGTGGCCCAATCGCCTGCCAGACGTGCAGCGTCACGAAAATCATTATCGTCAGTTAATATATACGCATAAGCAAGGCCATTACCGCAAACTCCGTTGTCGAATTGCAGCCCCCCATCCCCTAAATCATCGATGATCCAGCCATTTTCTACCAACTCTTTCAACGCGATACTTTGGTGTAATCCTTTGTCGACAATTTTTGCTGCGGAACGGCGCAACCCTGAGCCTTGTGGGTCGTAGGGGAATCCAAAAACTCCTGAGGAGGTCTGCGACTGTTGAATATAGCTTAAACCATGAAATGCGGAGTCCAAAAGAACATCAGAGTCATCAATAGAAAAGTGCGTTCGCAGCATTGCTATTGCCAGTCGGTATGACTTTCGTAATCTTGGGCCAGACTGATATTCCGCATCTGCGGGCGAAGCCAAGCGCCAAGGTTCTGTATTTTTTAGTGACTCTAAGTAGTCCAACCATTGCTTCTCCACAGTGGAAATATCGGGTATGGAAGTATCAGGGGGATAGGGATATACAGGACGTTTCTCCGGCACTCCGACATACTTTCCCAGAATCCCCTGCAGTTCTTCTACAGAGGTATCGACGGTATTCCGATCACGAGCATTCATATTCACCTGGAGTTTTTGTATTGCCACTTTCAGTTTGGCAGCTTTCTCCTGGGAAACAACACCTGGCCATAAGTCGTTTCTAAAACGATTTTGGGGTTCTTCTTCTGAGCTTGAAGGAGAACAAAAAACAAGCTGGCTTGATAGAAGAAATGCAATGCAGATTTGCTTGAGAGACATGTATATTCCTAAATGTTAAAAACTTTTTGTGGATTTTTCCATAATGCCCGTTTCCCATTTTCCGGATCGGATTCCATGAAAAGTGCCAACCGAAGCAACGAGCTTGTGTAATCCTTAAATGGAACAGAGCTTCCAAATAGTAAGCGATCTCCACCAAGTTCATGTATCAGCATTTTAAAATCCATCTCTGATGGCCCTACAAAGCCTGAGGCAGTGCCATATACCGTATCCAGGCATACATGATTCTTACGAAAAATCTTTAATGCTTCAGCTCGATTGTTTGATTCGTCAATAGCGTGATAAATTATGTATTTCGTGTGGGGAGCCGCCTCGACAATTCGAGCAAAATCCATAAAAGAATATCGCTGAYCGGGATCCAGCCAAGAACGCTGTCGCCTGTCTGTTAACTGACAGGTCAACCCAGCTATGGCTCCATATTCTCCAATGGTATTCAGGCATTCAATCAGCCTGGGATCCCGCAGATCGTAGTCGTGATAGTCGGGAAATAGTCGAATGCCCGAAAATCCGAATTCTTCTATACATTGTTTCAAATCCGTCTCCCACATAGGGTAGGTTGGATTGATGATGCCCATGGCCTTTGTACGGTCGGGAAAATCTTTTGTAATTTCAAATAATTCTTCATTGGATCGATGTGCGTTTTTATAAAAGATGCCATGAATATTCGTTATTACCGCCATGTCCACGCTGTGAGCATCGAGACGGCGGATCGCCGATTCCAAATCGATTCCGGGGAGCTGCCTGAAAGGCCATTGCCCAATATAGGTATGACAATCTATTATCACTGAATACCTCGTATATCCAGGATTGATTGAAAATTTTTCCAGAAGATTAACTCTCGGTCTTTCTCGGATAGATCTGCCGACATTATTTTGCCTATACCGGTCTCTAAATTTATATCTGTGGCAAATAACAGTCGTTCAATTCCAATTTGTTTCACAGCGTAATCAATCATTCCCGCATCGGAGACACTTCCGCTCGTGTCCAAATATACTTTCGGAGCGTCCCGGAGAATTTTACACATCAATTCCCAGTCTCCCCCGCCACCGACATGGCCGTGAATGAATATGGCCTCTGGATATTGCCTAGTGATGTTCACTATATCTTCGGTTGTGGATGTGCTATGCGGGGCGTCGCAGGGATGGCCTGGCCGTATCAATCCCAAATCAGCGCGGATATGAACCAATATAGAAGCTCTCTCTTTAATACAAAGTTCTATTAACGAAGCGTATATAGGATCATTGATCTTCACTTGGGTATACAATTCACCGAGTCCAATCATACCTTCGCCAAGACATCGCTTGGCTTCTTCGAGGGATTCTTTTTCATAAAGGGGATTTACATAACATTGGCCTAACAGACGATTTGGAAATTCTTTTATTGCCGCCAAAACCAAATCGTTTGAAGATCGAAACTCTGTTGGTGATTGACCAAGCGGAATAGAAATGGTTGATCGTTCTATCCCCACACGATCTAACGCACGTATAAAATCTACTGGAGACGGAGTAACCAGATGACCATGAGCATCTATCTTTTTGTATGATCTGGCTCGTTCCATTAGGTCATGGAGGGGATTATTTAGATCGTTGTTTTTCTTTTCAACAGACAAGGCTGCACTTTTTCCAGAAACTTGACCTGCTCCCAGTGTCAGTGCTGCGGTGGTCCTCAAAAAGTTTCGCCTTGAGAATTTCATTTTACGTTACCTCCATTCCCAGACTGCAGCATGGCATGCTTTGTAGAAACATGGCGAAGCAGAATTCCTAACGTGATCAGGGTTAGTGCGGCGAATGTTGTAAGCATTCGATGAAATAGTGGTTGTGGAAGGACAACAAGTACGGCTATCAGCAGTCCAATTATAATGAGAAACAGGCTTACTACCAGAAGTGGAGCAGGGATATTGCTGTTTATGGATTCAAGTACACTCCGCGGCGTGGATATCCTGGAGAAAAACTCCTTGTTCTTATTGGCGTTGTCTTCTTCTCTCACGAAGACGCCTGAAAGCAGCATTGTGGCAGTACACACTAGCGCGCTTGCTATAACCTCCATTTCAAATTGCCAATGGAGAAAGACTTTATTCAGAACACCGAACGAAAAAGTTGCCACGAGAGCGGTTAACGCTCCATACGGATGCACCTTCCTAAGCAATACTCCCAAGAGCATTGGCAGCAGCACGGGTGTCACGACGAGTGCGATTAAGGATTGTGCAAATCCAAGTATATCGGTTTCTGTCAGCGAAATAACCAGGGCTACACTTGTTGCTATTCCGCCGATGACCGCCACCGATATTCTTCCAACAATTACAGATTCTTTTTCCGACGCATTGGGCCGAAAAAAAGTCTTCCATAAATCATTTACGACGGAGGTCGACTGGACGGCCCATGAAACATTTAGTGTGCTCATGGTAGCGGACAACATTGCAGCGGCCACGATGCCCACCAAGCCTGCTGGTAAAAGGGTGGTGGCTACTTTTCCGAAAACCATCTCTGCTTGCTGCACATCGTTTGGATCGAGAAATTCTGCTCCCCAGAGCACCCGTGCAATGAAGCAGACACCCAAGAGCAAAAATGCGTGAGGTACACTGAGTATGGCTGCGAGAAATGCAGATTTCTTTGCATCGGACTCTGTCGGTGTACAGCACATCCGCTGAATGACACCCCAGTTTCCATTGTAGTCAATCAAATAGGAGAACCAAAAAACCATCATCCACATCCATTGGGAACCGGGATCGACAGGAATTCCAGAGTACTCGGCTATTATACTGGTGTTCGGAAAAACGGCATACCCTTCAGGAAGTTGCGCCCAGAAACCGTGCCACCCGATAGTTGTGAGGGCAGAATAGATTGCAATTGTTAACAGAAGCACGGCAGCCAGCAATAAAATGATGAATTGCAAGACATCGGTAATAATGACTCCCCAAAGCCCTCCTAGCATCGTATATATAATTACGGCTCCTCCCCCCAGCACAATCAGTATTTCTGCGGGAAAACCGGTAAAGGACTCTAATAATTTGCACATACTGAGCAAACGTATACCGTTCCCGATCAGGCCGCTCAATATACCGAAGAAGCTGTACACCTGCCTGGTCGTGCGATTGAAACGCAGCTCCATATATTCTGGAGGCGACGTAAGATCCAATCGATGCCAGCGTGTAGCAAAGACCACGGCAGCTAACAGAAATGCCAGTGCCGGTCCCGTTTCCAGTAAGAGCCCTGTAAAACCTCGCATGTAAACTAAGGACGCAATTCCCACAAAAGTATATGCGGTAAAATTCGTCATATACATGGATATACCGGCAGCCCACCAAGGTATGTTATTCCCCGCTCGAAAATATTCATCAGCGGAATTCATGTATCGCGAATAGAAACTTCCTGCAGCGATAATGATTACGATGTACGCGATAATCACACCCCAAATGATAGTCGKASYKYYKKSWAYGSKSYCTSMMASSTWSWKCKWRTMWMWMKYCCAGCTKSKAYKYKCYTGMSARRYWKCSSCRRWAGAKCRRKMWGSMKMTTSKMYTMMRCKWCCSYSTKYSYRYCWTSKSSMKRGCGMWYTGTTGGAGGGCATTATCCCAGAGGGGTTTTCTGCCCAGAACGTGGGATATCGTTGTCAACGCCAAAGTAGCACTCTCAACATTGCCCACCCCTTTGTTAAGAATTTCCATCGCCCTCACATCAGCGGCCAGTGTGGTTTTCTCAAGAATCTCAGAATACTTTTCATGAGTCTCGGGAACAGCATGAAGCAGTTCTGCCAATGCATTCACCATGATAAAATGATAGCTTTCTTTTGCATTGTGCTGATCAACCCATATTCCACTTTTCATTTGACCTGGCAATACGCCCAGCTCAGCGATTTGTATGGCGGATTCAAGATAATCTGGGTTATTCGTCATTGTGGAAAGACGCGCTAGAAACAACACAGAGAATGAGTTGTAGTTCCAATTTTTATCCAACGGGAATGTACTAGCCCATTTGGCCGCCCGCTCAGCCGACTTGAGGTAGACAGTATCCCCCATTAGCTTGTAACCTTCCAGCATCGCAATAGCACAAATCCCCGTATCAAATTGATAGCCGGACTGCGCTACATTTATGTAGCCGTTCTCTACAGATTCGGGATTGCTGGCTACCAATTCGGCCACAAGTTTTCGGATATGCGGAGGGGAACCTCCGGCTGGTTGTGCCGGGTAGGGGAAAAATCCCTGGGAACTTTGACGCTCTAATAAATAGGCTAATTCTTCTTTGATCCGCTGGGTATATACGTCTAGATTGTCCGGGTCAGCCGCCGCTGCAGCCGCATACGCTATCACAACATATCCTGACTCCCGAAGCTCGATTTTATTTTTGGAAGCTACGTTATTACGGCTGCCGTATTGATCAAATTTACTCGGCCATAGTTGCGACCATGCAGTGGATATGGTCGATTTGTTTACCTCTGTTTTCGATTGAGGTATGTATCGCGTTTCCCGAGATTCTGGGATACCGGCGTATGGGCCCAAAATATTCGTCAACTCTTTTACATATTTATGGATACGTTCGAGGTCGGCGGCATCCAGTGCTAGTGCAATATTTTCAATCGCAGCATCGGTCCTTTTTTTCATTTCAACGGGAGGTCGATCACCAGCTTTTATTTCGTCCTTGGCGAAAGTTGATGTTGAAGCCCCAAAAGCCACAACACAAACGCTCATGCATATCTGTAATTTTTTGTGCAATGCAATACCTCCTCATACAAAAGATACGAGCATGTATGCTCCATCAATGGCTAATACAGCCTGTAGCGGATAAACCCTATCATGAACTGTCAATTCTATTATGAAGTTTTCAGTTAGTATAATCCGAAACACCCAATGGCAGATTGACTATCCTGATGGTATGGTCAATCTACCATTGGTACTTTGTTTCGATCCAAATTTGATGAAATATTTACTATTTAAAATATACACCAATTTATCGCAAGGGATAACTAATTTTATAATCCGTATTCACGCTCTGTGAGAGGCAATTCTGTCATGAAGTTGCTGGTGGTGATATCGCCTCCCGCAACTTGTGCCATGCGCTCAGAGATGGGGTATGCAGAGGGATATTTCACGAAGGCCACATGCCCATCCATATACAGCACATTCCCACCACCTGGTACATGCGAAAACTCCTGTACGTCGGTGGAAGGAAAATCGTACATGAGGGGTAAACTGCTCTGTGACACAGCACTGGCTCCAGCATTATTTATATCTGTTATGAAAAATCGCTCGATACCATCCCGGTTCCGCATGATACGGTCGGAATCCAATACCGTCCCGTATCCCGGAACTCCTGCTGCTGCAGTAWCTATATCCGTGTCAAAATTGTCTAAATTCGCTAGCGCGAACATGGCAAATACACTCCAGCTATCCAACGTAGCCCATGGCAAATACAAGTAACTTGCACTGTTCACGAAGTCTGGCTGAAAGTTGTCATTTCGGTCTAGCCATGCGCCTGGCGCACAAGAATCAACTGGCGGAGTGGTAGACGTACCATTCCATGTACCTTTTTCAGTCCCTGGTGCTTGGAGAACACTTTCAGAGCAGCTCACATCCGATGGGCATATAAATACATTCTTCTCTGACATATATTCCGGATAAAAGCTCGACATCTGAATTATGATGGCGCTTTGACATGGGCCTTCTGACCCAAAAGCATCAAGACATGCAGGCGCATTCACTTGCGCGTGAGGAAATTTTTCAGCTGGCGATTCGTTTGCGTACATTTTTAAGGACAATCCAATCTGTTTCAGATTGTTCGCGCAGCTTGAACGTCGCGCCGCTTCTCTCGCCCGTGCAAGCGCAGGCAGTAGAATTGCCGCCAATATACCAATAATGGCGATTACAACCAGTAATTCAATTAGTGTAAAACCTCTCTTCTTATTCATGACGATATCTCCCATAATTATGATTGCGCAATCAAACGCTCCCTATGAGCGAAATCTTGCAAAATAAGCAAAATACTTTTGTTCTCAAACTACGTGCTCGCCTTTCTGTAGCTTAGCCGCAGATATTTCTATGAGTCGATCTATGTCACTATCCGAATGTGCCAAAGAAATAAAAGCGCAATGGTCTCTCCGCCACAATATTTTATGATCTAAAAAATGTTCTACTAAAGAATGGTCAGCCTCCGCATCCAGTTCGCCTTCTGCTGTTACCATGCGAAGTTGAGGCATGGGACCACCGCCAATAATTTGTATTGATTCGGATCCGTTTGCAGAAGATTTCCAGGCTGCTGCCAGGCGATCTCCCATAGCCCAGAGACGCTGGTACGTTCCGGGTTTTTCGAGTTCCTCAATGGTTGCCAAGCTTGCCGCGATGGAAGCTGACTCTCCGGCGTAGGTACTACTTATCCATAAGGATTCCATTTCGCGCATAATTTCCCTATGGCCGACCAATGCAGAAAGCGGAAAACCGTTTGCCATCCCCTTTCCCAACGTACATAAATCAGGAGTCACACCGTAAAGCTTTTGCGCACCGCCGAGAGCCAAACGAAAGCCAGTGACAATCTCGTCAAAGATCAATACAGCGCCGAGACGGGTGGATATTTCGCGAATGAATTTTAAATAGTCGTTGTCGGTTGAGATGATTGGCTCAACTACGATGCAGGCAATATCGCTGCCGATCTCATCTACAATTTGTTCAACTGCGGTAACATTCCCATAAGGGATATCGTGCGTGAATGTAGAGGTTCCAGCCAGCACGCCTTTCGCGGAGTCCGAATAGGGGTTTTTCGCTACCCACCAGTCGTGCCAGCCTGAATAGCCACAGCTAAGAACATGGCTTCGCCCTGTGACAGCCCGAGCCAGACGAACTCCAGCGGTAACGGCATCAGCTCCTGTCTTGAACAGACGAACCATTTCCGCACAAGGTATGATTTCTACCAACTTTTCCGATAGTTCTATCTCTAAGGGCGACTGAAGCGATGTTAAAATTCCGATGTCCAGCTGCCTCTTCACTCTCTCAGTGACCACCGGATGGTTGTAACCAAGAATTATCGGCCCTAAGGCCAATACGTAATCGGTGTATGGCTTGCCATTCAAATCAAATACTTGGCTCCCATCCGCCCTCGAATAGAAACTTGGCCAACCCTCATCAGAAAAATTCGCGGGGCGCTTACTAATCGTTTGGCATCCACCCGGGATTAGTTCTTTAGACTTTTGCAGTAACTTTTCTATTTCTATCCTGTCCATAAATAAATATCCTGTCATATACATCGAGTTATTATTTCTTGAAGTTGTAGATGTATTTTGTCTTAAAGATCAGTATTTTGTAATGGTCAATTTTGCGTTGTATATGTACATTTATTGCGCATGGGTAATTTATCGAAAAGGACCATAGCAACATGTTTGTGTTTACATGGGTGCTAAACGCCAATTTAGATCCATATTTATTGGCTTTTTTACTTATTCACTCCATAGCAGTCCTCATTGAAAAGCAATTATTCCCATATATACAGCAATTTTGTAGATTAAATAAATTGCTATTTAGATTATAATTTCATAGTAGAAAAATTCAGGCGCAAGCCATTGGAGTTTATGAAAGCATGACAAATATGAAGAGCCACTCAGATGAAATCGAATCCAGCGACACGAAAAATTCTAACCTGATTTCTTTAGCGCTTTCCGAAAACCATATGGAGATRGCGGTTGGGCAGCTTGTTTTTCATGTTTTCGAACTCTTTGATAATAAAAAATTTGGGGAATGGGAATTTATCGACGACGAGCATGAGCATCACGAATTGATTTATACGATATCTGGCGAAGGGACATACGAAACAGATACGACAAGGGTCGATGTGAAGCCTGGCGATTTCTGGTTCGTCCCCAGGCTGACACGTCACTCCGGCTGGTCTCGATCCGACACAGAACCATGGCATACTTTGGTTATACAACTTGACTTTTCGCTGACGAAGGCACCTGAAAGCTACTGTGATGATTTATCGGTATTGCCGTCTATTGCACCGTTTTACAATTATTTTATTTTAGATGCTGAATCAAAGCTGGTGTGTCCGCCGCAATTTATACCCCACATGGAAATGATCTCTGAACGCCTTGCCGCCGAATTCGACGCGCTATCTTCGGATTATGAGCTTATAGTTCAATCGTCCCTTATCGATCTTCTGGTTGTCGTTTGTCGAGCGGCTAAAGAAAATGGAACCCCCATTTTCACACCCGAACAAGCTGGCCGAACCAAGAAGCTTCTACGGCTCGAATCGGCCCGACAGTTTATACGTGATAACTTCAATCGTGATATACGAATTGAAGAAATTTCAGAGTACGCGTGCTTGAGCACATTTCATTTCGTCCGGGTATTCAAAGATGCATTCGGAATTACTCCCAAACGATATCAGCTCCAATTACGGCTTAGGGAAGCGAAGCGGCTTTTACTGACAACGGATATGGGAGTATCAGAAATTGCCTATTTTCTCGGCTATTCAAGTCCCGAGTATTTTTCGCGAACATTCTCGAGCAAGGTGGGCGTGCCCCCGGGTGCATTCTCCGAGAAAAAACAAGCGGGCCTGATATAGGTCGCATGCTGTTTCTGCCCTTYAAAGCAAGAATATTCATAATTAGAACGAATAGTTACATTCCAATTTCATGGTAGACATTGCATTATTAAACTTCTATTCGGATATCCCTTTTACTGGATCCGCATAGTATACGAGCACACTTCAAATTTAGTAAACACACCGGGAAAACATATTGGAGTACCATGAAACGATTTCCACCAATTGCCCTTTTTAAATCCGTTGAAGAATTCCGTGAAACATGGACTGCGTCGAGTCCGGGCATGGATTGTATTGTTGATCAGGAATCTGTATCGAAGATATTCAACAAACCAGTACAGCTTACCGGGTTGGGAAAATCCGTTGGCAATCGATTCGCCATACACCCCATGGAAGGTTGGGACGCAAATCGAGACGGCTCTCCGAGTGAATTAACTTTTCGACGTTGGCGCAATCTCGGACTAAGCGGCGCGAAACTTATATGGGGAGGTGAAGCTTTCGCCGTTCAGGGAGACGGACGAGCGAACCCAAATCAACTCTACAATAAAAGTCGAGATGAGAGCATCAAATTTCTCGATAAGCTGCGCAGCTCCATAAAATCCGGACATGATGATGCGGGGGATTCCGTTTCGGACCTGGTGATTGGTTTACAATTGACTCATTCGGGGAGGTTTGCACGACCGCATGGTCCGCGTGACGGAAAAAGAGTCTTTTCACATCCTTTCCTGGAAGAAAAGTATCCGGAGGATGAGTGTATACCGATTCTGACTGACGGGGAACTGGAGGCTATCGGGGAAAATTTTGTAGAAGCGGCTCAAATCGCAGCAGAAAGCGGGTTTGACTTCGTAGATATAAAGTGCTGCCACGGTTATTTGTTACACGAGGTTCTTGCTGGTCACACGCGCCCTGGTCAGTACGGGGGTTCTTTGCAAAACAGAACCCGCCTTTTTAGAAATATCGTGACAGATATACGCGCTGCATGCCCCGGTTTAGGATTAGGAGTTAGGCTATCCGCAACCGACTGCGTCCCTTTTAACTCGATTGAAGACGAGGGCATTGGAGTTCCTATTTGTCAGGATAGCGAGAATGCACATCGGTATGCTTTTGGCTTGCAACCCGGTACTTTTGACGCTCCAGACTACGATGAGCCTGTAAAATTTATCGACATTGCTGACGAACTTGGCATCGAACTCGTCAATATTTCGATAGGCTCACCATACTATTGCCCCCATGTTCAGCGTCCTGCTGCCTACCCGCCGTCGGATGGTTACGTATCACCCGAGGATCCTTTAAGGAGTGTTGCGCGTCATATTATGGCAGTTCGAACGTGTAAGAAAGCGTTTCCACATATAAAATTTGTAGGCTCAGGATATTCGTATTTACAAGAGTTTCTATCTCATGTAGCTGCATATGAAATCCAAGAGGATATGGTCGATTTTGTAGGTATTGGAAGAATGTTTCTAAGTTACCCCGAGTTTCCGAGAGATGTCTTGGCTAGCAGGCCATTTGAAAGGAAGCGAATATGCAGAACCTTCAGCGATTGTACGAGTGCCCCGAGGAATGGTCTCGTAAGTGGGTGTTATCCCCTCGATCCTTACTATAAATCTCGGCCTGAAGCGCTCGAACTGAAGAAAATAAAGAAAATGACCGCAAAAAAGCCATAAACTCAATTTCCACTTCTACCTACAAATGATTGATTTGAAATGAATTCAGATAACTTACTAAATCAAAATATTTTACCTCGGCTATGTTTTGCGGCTTCGCATATTGCCGTTAAAGATTCCTATCTGGAATCCGAACATTCCGTGGCTAATCCCGGATCATCCGATGAATTTATCGAACACATAGACTGGATATCGACCGGATTACTACGCCAGCGATTACTGGATCGCGGATTCGGTGTAGCAGAAGCAATGGATACCGCTCAACGGTTTTCTATCGGATGGCTTGTTGCGAAACGCCTAATAGAAGAAACAGCTACAATAACGAAAGGCCGACCACTTGTTGCTGGCGCGTCGTATGACAACATCGTTACGCCTGTATGTCGAACTACTATCATCGACGCTATTATCGAACAATCACAGTTTATTCAATCTGTTGAMGGTATACCCGTMATTCTTCCRGTTTCCTGGTTGTGCGAGACRAACGCAACCCCTTCTGAATATATTGATTTTTACTCGGACATACTCAACGAGCTGGATGGGCCGATCCTTTTGCATTGGCTGGGTCCAGATTTCGCGCCAAACCTGAAGGGCTATTTCCCCGGTAATACCGCCTTACAAATCATGAGACTGTATCCAGATACGCTTCGTGGAATTAAAGTCTCCCTGCTGGATCCGGCTGCAGAAATTGAACTCCGAAATAATTTGCTGGAAACGTCTCAGGTCGTTTTCACAGGAGATGATTTTAATTTCCCGGCACTAATTTGGGGCGATGATACGTATCAATCAGGTTCGACAACCGTTGGTGAGTATGAAATACAATTTGGCCAATTCAGTCATGCGCTTCTTGGAATTTTGGACATTATCGCCGAGCCCGTATCACGAGCGTTGTCTTATTTAACTCTCCATGATCGTGAAGCGTATAACGCGATTATGGTTCCGTGCGAACAACTCAGCAGGCATATTTTTACGAATCCCACAAACTTTTACAAATCTGGACTTGCATTCGTATCCTGGCTCGCCGATTGGCAATCGAATCCCATGCTTCTAAATCATGAAGAATTCGAACGCCCTGATTCCTACTATAGAGATTGCGCAGCGCTAGCGGTTAAAGCCGGTCTGGTTGAGCCCCATATTGCGAAATCAAATTTGGCACAGCTAAACATGTTCTTTCCTTCAAAATAGTGATGTCGAAGCTTGCCAAGACCAAGAAGTTTTGATCGATTCGATTTAGCAAATTCGATTAAAAAACCAAGTCTCCATCCTAAAAAATACACATTCGCCACTTCTTCTATGTGCAGAGCAATAAATCCTATTAAAAAATATCTGCGCAGGAAATACAATGTCCTATCAACTAGGACCCCTTGGGTAAAAAAGGATCGGGTGCTTTGCCGCTTTTTCCTGTCACACACGAACAACCTGTTCGCAATACAAATAGAGCCTTTATAAAGGCCAGGAGGAATTATCATGTTAAAGAATTTTACGTCACTATTCATCATGACTGTGATAGGTACAATTGTTGTATCCGATTCTGCAGTCGCTGACATCGTTACTGTTTTCGCAGATCAAGTGACCGGGGTTAACCGAAGAGCCGATGGCGTAACACCAGTTGGCGACTTAGGAACATTTACGAATACATCTAACGCGACAGGCGCTCCGGATGGAAATTTTATGTCTGGATCCGCCACTGGATTAGTAAACGGTTTTCCTWTATATCTTTCCAGTTATTCAGCTRYTACNGGGMTTANATGCWASCCARCAAGCMAATATYAATWYTGTCACCRTYACTGTTACGTATCKAACTACGGAATCATTTGCCTTTCACCGAGTTGATGCCTGGAATCTTGATGCCGGTTCAATGCCCGAAGCAAATTTAGCTGATTTCTCCCTTGGTTTTAGTTTGGGAGCAACCACTCCGCTTAACGCTGGCGATTTCCCGTACAACACGGATGGCGCATCTACCACCAAAACCCTGGACATCGTAATCAATGCGGACAACTTAGCCGCCGGCTTTACTGATTGGACAAACTTTTTCGGAGACGGCGGTGAATTTGTCGGTGCCATTTGGGCTATCGATCTCAGTTCGTCAAATACTGATTGGAATTGGGAGGTTGATGCTATTGCGGTTAAAATCGACTATACGGCGGTATCCGGCGGTACAGATACAGACGGCGACGGCCTCGACGATAGTGTTGAGACAAATACCGGAGTATTTGTTGATGCCAACGACACCGGTACGGATCCTCTCGTAGCGGACACAGACGGCGACGGTGTCAATGACGGATTGGAAGTGAGCCTTGGAACAGATCCGAATAATGCTGCGGATACTCCCAGTTTACCATTGGCGACGTTACCGATAATTTTGGGAATCGGTGCCCTCGCGGCCTTCTACGCTTCTCGGGTACATAAATCACATACATAATGACGGATTCAATATAACTGATCACGATTCAACATCATGTTCGGTTTAGGTGTTGCGGCTCGGAGTAGGAATGGATTATCTTCCTACTCCGAGTTCTTTCGGTGCCCTGAGCGCCTGAACGTAACTCTGAGGGTGACATTTATATACCCGCTGGCGTTTCAGTATGATCTTGATCATAGCTTGCGCGGAAAATAGCACGAACGGGCGTCTTTACCGTCTTAGCGTCCTGGGCTTCCCAGAAGTCTCTCATGGAGTTGGGGTATTTGGCATCTCGATCTGGAATTCGAGTAGCCTAAGACGGGCATCGTATTTGGGTTTCATCCACTCGGATACGAGGGCAAGGAAAGGGAAAATCAGGTGACTCATAGGGATTTGTACCGTTCGGTTGATTGTGGAGAAAGGTCCGTCAATACAGGACAGAAGTACCCTGCTACAATTAAAACACCCCTGAATTATACCGAGAACGACGGAGCTGCCGCGAGAACAGAAAATCTGCTCCCCTTCCCTGATCGTGATTTCGAATTCCCTGTTCCTGAAAATATTTCCCTGTTACGCGGTTTTGAATTCCCTGTTAATTTTGAGGCCGATGTGGCTCAATTTCCACGAATCATCAACTAAGAAAGGGCTTATCGTGTAGACAGATAACGAGATCCTACCGAAAATAGGCTTAATTCCCTGATCATTTCCCTGTTAGTAGGGAAACTAGGTGAGAATCAGTTCGACGCGACTGTGAACACCACCATTTATAAATCACTCCTCCAAGAGTGTGATTTTTCAGGCGCTATTGGCTGTCCCTCGCATTTAATGGATGACCCCATACAACTTTTATCCTGTGGAATGGGTACCCGCAGCGTAGCCGGATGACCAGGCCCACTGAAGATTGTAGCCGCCGCAATCGCCGTCGATATCAAGTAACTCGCCCACGAAATAGAGGCCGGGTATGACGTTGGATTCCATGGTTTTCGCGTCTACTTCGGAAACGTCCACGCCGCCTGCGGTTACCTGAGAATTCATCCAGGATCGGGTGCCTTTGCATTTTACGCGCCATTGTTTGAGAATCGTAACAACCGCCGCAACTTCAGCGTCGTCGAGGCTTCCGCAAGTACGGCCTAAATCTTCTTGGCCGGCTTCCTTCATGAGCACTGGAATCAAACGTTTGTGCAGGAGGCCGATGAGAAAGACTTCCAATGGCTTGAAGGGCCCGTGTCCGATACGCTTGCGGATCAAGGTTGCCATGCTTTCCATCGTCTCCTCGGGAAAGAGGTCGATGGAGACTTCCATCGCGTGGTCTGTGCGTTCGAATTGACCGATAGCCCGGCTCACATTCAAGACCGGCGGTCCGGAGATCCCATAGTCTGTAAAGAGCAGATCGCCCGATGACTTTCGAATTAGTTGGCCGTCGATATGCGATTCCACGCTCGCGGCGCGCACCTTTACCCCTTTGAGCCGCTTGAGGAACCAGGCGTCTAATTCGAGCGGCACACGGGACGGAAAGATCTGCGTCACGGTGTGCCCCAGTGCCTTTGCCATTTTGTGTCCCCCGCCGTTGGAACCGAGATTGGGACTGGATGTACCGCCGGTGGCTACGATAACTTTGTCGGACTCGAAGGACTCCCCTTCTGCTGTGTATGAAACAAAACCGGTGTCGCTGGGGCAAATCTTCTGTATCTTTAATCCAGTGACCTCACGAATACCTAACCTGGACATTTCGTAGCGTAATACATCGAGGACGTTGGAGGCTTGGCCCGTAATCGGAAAGACGCGTCCACTTTCAACCTCCCGCACTTCGATGCCCAGCGCATCGAAGAAAGTCAATGCTGTTTCCGCGCCAAAGGCCGCCAACGCTGGCAACATGAAGGTGGTGTCCGTTCCGTGGTAATTGCCTTGCGTCGGCTTCGTATTACATAGATTGCATTGTCCCGCGCCCGTAGCCAGCAGCTTTTTTCCTACTTTCGGCATACGTTCCACGACCGTTACACAAGCGCCTCGGCGCGCAGCCACGATGGCCGCCATCATGCCCGAGGGCCCGCCGCCGATGACTACTATCTTTGTTTGTTCAGCCATATTGATGATGTGAATTTCTTGGGTGATGAGTGATTAGGCCGTGACGGCACTGCGGGGTTTCCGAGATTGTTGCCTGTGTCGTTGTGATGGGGGTTGCAAGAAAGGGTCRCAMGYCATGACACTTTCGGTCGGMGCGYGAAGYGCTATTATACCACAAACGGCGCGTCACACCAGTTCGGCCTTCGCTCCCGTCATTACCGCACTAACCCGTGTCTCTCAAGATTGAGAGCGCTCACGTCAAGCATTGCAGGTATCCAGGCTAGCCTGCTCAAAATGCGCGCCGCATTATCTTGAAGTGAGTTTCAGGTGAGCTGATAAACGCCCGTGATATTCCGGCTGAATTTCACGCCAGGCCATTCCTTTCTCAGCCTTCACTATGCTACAATCGGCTGCGAATCCACTCGATTACTACGGGCTTTCCTATCTCCCCGCGCAGATTCCCAACATCGACATCGCTAACCATGTGAGCTGCAATGATACGTCTCAGCAATCTAGTCCTTCCCATTGATCATAGCGACGCCGATCTGATCGCCGCCATGGCGAGCCGCCTTTGTGTGGGCCAAAACATGATCGAGGATCATAAGGTCTTTCGACGGAATGTTGACGCTCGCAAAAAGGCAAGCATCCGTCTTAGTTACACCATCGACGTAAAAGTGGTGGACGAGGCCAGCGTTTTGGCCCGTGGCGGCAAGAGCTCCAATTTGGTCTCCACCCCCGATACCCGCTATAGATTCGTTACGGAAGCAAATCCAGATAAGACCTACCCCCGACCGGTCGTGGTCGGCATTGGCCCTTGCGGCATGTTTGCTGGGCTACTGCTTGCGCAAATGGGCTTGCGGCCCATCATCATCGAGCGGGGAAAGAAAGCGCGTGCTCGTTCGAAAGATGTATTCCATTTCTGGAAAACAGGCGAACTCAACGAGCGATCCAATGTGCAATTTGGCGAAGGCGGCGCAGGCACTTTTTCCGACGGAAAACTGACGACCCGCATCAAGGACAAGAAGAATCGGGTTAGGAAAGTGCTCGAAGAGCTGGTAGTCGCTGGTGCGCCGGAGGAGATTCTCTGGATCGGCAAACCGCACATCGGTACCTACAAGTTAATTCGGGTGGTCCGTAGCTTACGCTCCGCCATCGCAGCCATGGGAGGCGAGACCCGCTTCGAGACGCAGGTGACTGAATTACTAACGACGGATGATCGGGTGACTGGGGTAAGACTGGATACGGGCGAAACGATCGAAAGCCCCGCCGTGGTCATGGCGGTCGGACACAGCGCCCGGGATACTTTCGCAATGCTCCATGAGACAGGTGTCGCCATGGTACAAAAGCCCTTTTCCATAGGGGCGCGCATCGAGCATCCCCAAGACCTGATCGACAAGGCTCAATTCGGAGATTTCGCAGGCCATGAGCGCATCGGCAAAGGGGAGTACAAACTGGTACATCACTGCAGCAACGGCCGCACAGCCTATAGCTTTTGCATGTGTCCGGGAGGGCAAGTAATCGCGTCAGCATCGGAGCCGGGCCGGGTCGTCACCAACGGCATGAGCTATTATTCCCGAGCCGAGGCCAATGCAAATAGCGGACTGGTGGTGGACGTACGGCCAGAAGACTTTGGCAGCGATCATCCGCTAGCGGGTGTAGAATTTCAACGTCACTGGGAAAGCCTGGCCTACGCGTGTGGTGGCTCCAACTACCATGCCCCCGCCCAGCTGATAGGCGATTTTCTTAAAGGTCAGGCCTCCACCAAAATGGCAACTGTAATTCCCTCCTATGCCCCCGGCGTGAAACCCTGCAATCTTGACGAATGCCTCCCGGATTACGTCATCGCCGCAATGCGGGAAGCCATTGTTGCCTTCGACCGCAAACTCCGCGGCTACGCCCTGCCCGATGCGGTCCTGACCGGTGTCGAAACACGAAGCTCTTCCCCCATCCGCATGACGCGCGGCGAGTCCTTCGAATCCACTAATTTTCAAGGACTCTACCCCGCAGGCGAAGGAGCCGGATTCGCTGGCGGTATCATGTCTGCGGCCGTAGATGGCATTAAAGTAGCCGAAGCGATCAGCCTGAAGTTAGTGGGCGAGAATTTGGACACGTAGCGTGACTACGTCAACGGCGCCTCGCAAATAATCTCCGCGTATATATCAATGAAGTTTCTGCTTCGGTAGTGTTGGCCCTAACGTCTAAAATTATCCAGAACTGCTGTTATCTGCTTAGGGGCAAAGTGCTATGAAAACACCATTATATATATACGCGAGGCACAGTCTTCCRATGACTCGATTTCATTGTGGATATGTATGGATCGAAGCCGCTTGAATGCTACACGATCTATTAAATGCGAGACACAGATTTTTTTGTTAACTAGTCTCATTTTAGGAAACGCTTACAAAGAGTCAGAAAAGGGGAAATCAGGTGAGAACCTGTTAGACGTGACTGTTAGAACCACTACATGGCTTTTTCAAAAAATTATCAAGTAGATTTTTTGCAGAGTAACCACTCATACTGATTTATGCGAATCATGAAAATGGAGAAGGTAGAAATATGTTTTCTTAACAGTATTTCGTAATTATGAATTTCTACCATCCACCACACCTTCATCGGATTCCTGGTTCTTATTCGTAGTGGAGAGGCTGTTAGAGTTGGCATATATCATTTTCGATTCTGTGAAATGATGTTTGTTGTAGACTATTCTTGGCGTTCTAGGAGCCAAGTGCTTTTGTATCTAATTTGTCCTGTCCATCCGTTGCGTGGCACAGCGCTTTTCCGCACAACACGGTATCCAGAGAATTTAGTGTGGAACCACATACTCCACCAATTCTGAACAGTAATCGAATTCGTCTTTGGGGCGCTGGGTATAGCCATATCGCAAATCTCTGTTCCGCACATAAATGCCGTTTTACAGTCGATTATCAAGTAGGCCCGGAAACAGGACCCGTACCTTTTTTATATAAACTGTAATTGGAACGAAACGTTACATCCCGGGCTTGCTGGATGCGCAAAATTGTTGGTACTGAATGGTATAAATGCTAGTATTCATAATTATCGCCTTAAATACTTTACGGCTTCGGCCTTAATCCAATAAATTCTCGGAAACTAGACTTAATGCCATTCGATACTACTCGTTGGAGCCTCATCACATCGGCTCAGGATGCACAGGAAGTAGAATCTCGTGCAGCTTTGGAAGAGCTTTTTCAACTCTACTGGACCCCTTTGTATGCTTATCTTCGCAGTAAGGGCAACGGTGTGGACGAGGCAGGCGACATAACACAGGGTTTTTTCACACATCTGCTCGAAAAGGATTTTCTGGGATATGTCGATCCTGATCGCGGTAAATTCCGTACGTTCCTGTTGGTATCCTTGAACCGTTATCTCGCTACTGAAGTTGAAAAGAAAAATACCCAAAAGAGGAATTTCGGTCGAACTCCGGTGTCCATTGATGTGATCAAGGCTGAACGGTGGCTCAGCATTGAACCCCGCGATGACATGACCCCGGAAAAAATATATGAACAAAATTGGGCGCTCACGTTAATGCGGACGGCATTGGAAGATGTAGAGCGCCATTACAGTGAAACCAGGAATAGCAGGAAATTCGAAATCCTCAGCCCCTATCTAACCGCCGACATGTCCCGTCTCCCATACCGTGAAGTAGCCAAGGAATTGGATACGAGCGAAGGCGCAACCAAAGTCGCGATCCATCGACTCCGAAAACGGTATCGAGATGCTATTCGGGATCAAGTACTACAAACACTATCTAATCMGGACGACTTGGATGAGGAATTACAATACCTGTTGCGCATTTTCTCCAAATCATGACCCATGAGGTAACTTTGGTATCTAAAACCAGTATATAGTCCATGTCGATATATAGTGTCTTCGAAAGGGATTTTTGTACGTGCCATCACTTTCTTGCTCAAATTGCGGTAACCTGATACCGTCCGACGCGCCAGGGGGACTGTGCCCTTCGTGTGCGATTCAGCTTGCACTGAATCAGGATCTGGAAGAACCATCGTCGAATGAGGTGGAGATACCCGCTGGTCTTCGGAATACCATCAAAGAGCAGTTATCGACCGAGCTAAAATTTCGACGGTATATCACGCTATTCAGATGGCTTATGTTGCTCGTGCTTGTATTGGCCTTGTGCTACACCGGTTCCCGCCTCATTTGGGCGCAGCAGCACTTCCGTCCTGTAATTTCCTTCGATGAAGAATTACATGTTGTTTTCGACATTGAGCACTACGGTCTGACTGGGGCTCATACCCTAACAACGATTAACGGACTATCCACACCGTCAAGAAATGATATCCCTCCAGCCTATGATCAGGGGCCTAAGAATGAGGCGAAACTCATTTTCTCCGTGGAAGGGGAAGATATCCGGCCAATAGAATGGATTCGTACCCAGAAATTTATCGAGTATTCACTTGTCCGAGACAGTAGCGGGACGTTTCAGGTTAACTTCCATGATATCCAGATCGATCTGACCGAGGACGAGCGGATTTTTACCATAAACGGGATTACCCTTGCTGAGCTCGCGGAGAATCCCGCCGCCGCGCTGGAGGCGAAGAGCGACGGAAATTTTGTCACGCGCATGGAAATTATGTCTGATGACACGAATATAATTCGCCAAGTAATTTTTCACCAATTCGATTTTTCTATCTACTGGACTCGATTTGTTATTGGCGGCGGATTCGGTATCATTGGCTTGATAGTATTTTGGATCAAATCGGGCAGTNAATCGGCCGTTGGTTTTCTTATATTCTCCGCTTTCGCGTCATTGTTTTGGATGGTGCGCTCATTGCCTTTTCAATATCGAATCCCTGCCGAAAACTATAGCTACTATGTCCTCCAATGTTTTCTGCCCCTCGCAACCGCCGTATTTATATTCACATTTACCCCCATACGTCTCATGAAGCGTACCCGGCGAATCGGGTATGCGGTCGTGACTATTTTCTGTATGGCGCTTTTTGTCGGAAATATAATTTTCTACGGCAAAATGGCGCAATTCGGAATTCTCGGTACGCGCCTGTTTTTGGTCTGGGGCTTGGCGTTGTTAACCATGCTTCTTTTTTCACTTCCTATGGATTGGTGGCTGCGCATTCGAGGGTGGAAGATCAGTCCCACCGACATACAGCGAGCTTGGGTGCTCCGCATCGCGTTGCTCTTTTCGTTTTTGCCCGTAGCAATTTACACGCCCACCTCCCTCTATTGGGACAAAACGGATAGATTTGCCATTCTCTTTGATATGAACGTGCTTCTGTTTCCACTGCTTATCGGGTATGCCATTCTGCGTCATAATCTGCTTCAACTCAGCGAATTAGCCCTTGAAAGCGTGACGTATCTCATGCTTCTGGGGGGCATGGTAACGGCGTACATCGTGGGAACCAGCGCACTACTTCCGGCACTCACATCCATCGCACCCGCTGATTCGACTTGGCCTCGCCCCATACTCCTAGCAGGAATTCTGGCACTGGCGACTCCGTTGCACCACTGGACTCGGCGTAAAATTGACGAGCGGTATTCCCGTACCCCGTTCGAATTTGAACGTTTTCTTCATGAAACAGAAAACAGCGAAAAGGCCAATGCAACTCCCTTTGAATATGCTTTCGCTGTGCTGCGTCAATTGAGCAGCTTGTTCCGTGTAGAGCACACGGCGCTCTTTCTGCGTTTTCCCGGTCAGGATATATGGACGTTGTCTGCGGTGATCCCGGCACCGGAAACGGGGCAGCCCACAGAGGATTGTAGTACCCTGCTGGCCATCCTGGAAGAAGACAGGAAGAGTATTTCCCGAGACGAAGTACTCGAAGATCTGCGTTACCGATTCGTTCAGGATGAAGCTCTCAAGGGTATGAACGCACTTCATGCTTCCGTCATCGTGCCGTTGATAAGCCGAGATCGCCTTATCGGAGCATTGTGTCTTGGTGAGAAAGCATTTCACAAGAATTACTCTCGTGAAGAACTGGCATTGATCAAGCGTATCGCTACCCATATTGCCAGCTCACTATTCAATTTGATGGGTCGGATAGTTGCGCTGGAGGGACGGCGCATAGCCGATATCTATCCCAACTACCCCGAGCGGATAGGGGACTATGCAATCAAATCGGTCATCGGCGAAGGGGGAATGTCCTACGTGTACCTGGGGGCGAAGGGCAGGGACTATTTCGCTATTAAAGTGCCGAGCCGCATGGTACAGTCAAGCTCCACCCTGCTGGAACGATTTCAGAGGGAAATCCAAGCCGTCCAGCGTCTGGATCATGAAAATATTATTCATGCCCATGAATTCGCATGGGAAGGCCCCGAACCCTACATCGTGTTCGACTACTATGCCTTCGGCTCCATATCCGACGAACTGAAAGATAAGGGCCCTTTCTCTCAGAAAGAGGCTATCTCCGTTGGTCGCCAGGTCGCCAGCGGATTGGCTGCTGCATCACAGGCGGGAATAGTTCACAGGGATATTAAGCCCAGCAACCTGTTCCGTACTCCCGACGGTACGGTCAAAATTGCTGACTTCGGCCTGGCAAGAATWTCGGACGCGTCTTCACTTACCCTTCCCGGACAGATTTTCKGCACGCCCTCGTACATTGCTCCCGAACTCCTGGAAGGAGAGAGTGCGACCATCTATTCGGATCAATTTGCCCTGGGCATCACCCTCGTTGAAATACTTACCGGATCGAAACCTATCCAGGGAGAAACGATACACGCCGTCACGAAACAACAGACGATTCTCCGAAACAATCTCCTTAAACAGATTGGGGGTATTGCCAGTCCTGCACTCGCCGAAACGATTAAGCGGCTATTGAGCGAAGCTCCCCGTGAACGATATGAGAGTTATGAAGAATTGAGCAATGTATTTTCGAATATGGAAATAGAACACTGAAGCCTGTGGACAACAACACGAATGAAGGAGAAGTATTATGCCAGATGCAAAACGAGTGCTCTTGGAGCGCTTACTCAATCACCCCTTTCTGGATGCTGACGTCGATGACGATGGTAACCCAAGACCGATCAGGCTGGATATAGGCAAACATCCAATATGGACTATTGACGATTCGGGTAACGAGGATTCCAAGGCACATCAGGATTGGCTTTTCGGCCCTGGCGCTGATTCCCTGAAAAATTTTACGCGTGATCATCCAGACGCGCTTACAAAAGCTGTTCGTAGAGGTACTCCCCAAGAACATCCCGGTTGCGGCACGATAAATCCGCAAGAGATTGCAGAGGTCCTTAAACTTTTGGAGATAGCATTCAATCTTTTTCCAACCGATCCCCCCAATGGAGAAAAGTATAGCCAGTACGATCTGTACTGCCTCGTACGAGACAAACTTCTGTGGAATTATAATCACGGAGTAGATCATTGCGAAAACCATGAGAAGCCGAACAATCTTTCCAAGCACACAGGTTACTGACACTCCACAATGTATCAATTGGCGTACGATAGCGACCTTCGGCAGTTGCGCCGTGACTGGGAATCCTGTGTCACGGCGCTTCCGGCCATGCTTCGCATGGCGGAGAGCGGCATACTCGACAAACTCAATCTGAAAGAAAGCACAGAAAAGCCTGACCTGATGAATCAATTCACACCATTGGTTCTTCTCTACCCGCAATACCAATGCGAAGGGTTCGAGGAGGTCTCCCATGAGCTGCATACCCACGCCAACTTGGCACATCTTCATTTTCTGGTTCACACGTTTATCGAAGACCGTCTGCTGGACGGACAGGTTGATCTTGCACGGGCCGACATGCTGCTCATGAAGCACATGCTCATCCACGGCCAGGCCTTATTGGACAGTTTGGGCAGGCCGGATCCATGGATGACTGCGAAGCTGAATAGGCTGCAAGAGAACAATATCGTGTCTCAGATTTCGCGGTACTCCCGCGATCCGTCGCGCACACCCGCTCTAAGGCACAGCTCAATTTTCAGAATAGCCTCCGGACGTGCGTCCTTTGGAATCCTGACAACCTTGGCGCTGCTGCATTCGCAGGGAGTATGTCGAAGTAAATTGAGAAAGGTCGAAAATGCTTTCAACTGCCTTGTAACAGGTTTGCAGTGGCTGGACGATCTGGATGATTGGGAAGAGGATCTGGCAAACCATGATGACAACCTCCTGATATTTACTCTCCGAACCACCGGGTACGATATGGATACGTCCCCCCTTAGGAATTGCCGGCGTATAGCACTGGGAAAAGCAATCAAAGACAAGGGCGTTGCGAAATTCGCCATCAAACAAGCAGAACGATACATGAAAGCTGCTTCCAAAAAACAAAGAGAACTCGGGTGTATTCAATTATCCAAATTGATTGAAATACGGATTTCACATTTGCCACTCTTACAAAGCAACGTATTACAAGGTTTGGAATAGACCTTAATGTGATTATTGATGAAGAGGGTGTTAGAAATCCGTCACTCTCGGATTATTGGGAAAGCCGTAAGCCTTGCGCGATAACCTACGATCTCGCTAAAGACTCTTCTCTGTTATGGAAATTTGTTTCCCTGTTCCTCAAAAACATTTCCCTGTTAGCAGGGAATTCAGGTGAGAATCAGTTCGACACGTTTCTTAACACCACCATTTTTCAATCACTCCACCAAAAGTGTGATCTTTGAGGCACTGTGTTTATCCGATCTCCGAGCGAATCAGAAATGCACGATGGATAGATTTGTCGTTGTAGGGATCGATAGGGTTTTGGAGGTCTACGGCGGTGTATCCGGAGTGAACTGATTGAATCGTTATGCGTCGTGTAGTGTCGTCTATCGTGAAGCGCACGCGCCAGGTTCGATATGCAATTTCCCAGGATTGATCTTGAAGGTATTTTACCCGCTTTTTCTTGGTGTTGGTGGGTTCGTGGGTGAGTTGCTGGAGCAGGAAGGCTTCGATGCAGTCGATGTGCTGRCTGTCGAGCCATGCGAGCTGYTCTCGGRYGATAGTCGAYATTTCAATRGAGTGTGCGGGGCTGATRTTYTYRTCTARCCACCCAGTCGAAGCGTCCGGAATGCTGTCKGCATAAGGGAGATAGGGTTTAATATCGAGAATCGGTGATTCGTCCAGAAGATCGTGGTCGAACACGTTGATGTGGAGTCCTTTTATGYTCCCGAGYCGGACRCATGACATGCCGATRGCATTGGGTCGATATGGGGTGCGAGATGCGAAGACACCGACTTTTCGRTCACCCCGCGGCGGTCGCACCATAGGCTTCCAGTGATTGTTTTTGTGAAATTGRAATATGAGCCAGATGTGGGAAAAACCTTCCAGGTCTGATAGTGCCTGCTCGAAGTTTTGGCCTGGATGAAGTTCGATAGTTCCCGTATTGTCGTGTGACACCGTACCCTGACGTGCCGTATCGTAGGGGTATTTTTCCGAACACCGAAATATTCCAATGGATTCAATCTGCATGGTGTGTACATTTTACTGCCGACAGGATTGAACTACAAATTAGGGAAAACCCGTCACGAACGCCGAATCCGGCTCGATTTGGCCGTGGATATCCTTGCGTGGACCCGTGGATGAAATCGTTATCCGATTGCAGATTTATGATTGCTTCGTTTCTCTTCCTTGATTCTTCGACCCATTTCTGATTAACTTAGATGGCAAGGTGATTGAATTGAACATGAGTTCGACGTGGCTATATTTTTACACCCCCTGCGCAGGTCAACCCCCTAAATTAGTTCCTAAATACAACAACTTCTAAGTGAAATGAATTTAAAAATATGATGGTTCAAGCAAATAATCTCAAGCCGAACACGTTCTTTCTTGAAGTGTCTGGAGCGGGTCTTCCCGAAGTGGATGGCCTTTTCGTTCCTTCAACGGCACCTCCTGTCAAATCTGAATCTGGAACCGAATCAAGTCTCGGCTACTGGAACGAAAAGATGGCATGGGACCGTGCCGATGGTAAATCAGCCAGAAGCCCTTCTATTTCATACTCCAACAGCTATACATCCTGGAGAATCTGCCGTCTCGATGGCCATCTRGCATACGACAWTACATGCGAAGAYCAGATGCCRCCTAYKGRCARRGARTGGCAYGTCTACMAMAAGGGAGTCGCACCTGCCCCTAAGATCGTRCTCCAYYACTACGATCCSARKCWRCCTTGTCCWAYGCCKAAYGTTKTCTTYGTTCTTGGAGGGCCCGGTGCTGGAAAAGGAACCATGTGCGAGCTGGCCGAAACTCAACTCGGCTGGACGCACTTGTCCACTGGCGATCTTCTTCGCACCGAGCGTGAAGCTGGAGGTCCGACCGCCATCATCATCGAAGAATTCATAACTGATGGTAAGTTGGTGCCCAACGACATTGTGGTGACACTGCTCAAGAATGCGATGGAGACGATTACCAGAACAACGGGCAAGAACAATTTTCTTCTCGACGGATTTCCCCGTTCCCTAAATAATATGGAAGGTTGGTACGAGATCTTTGGCCGGGAAGCTGATCTCCCCAAAATGTTGTACTTTGAGTGTCCTTATGATGTTCTCGAACAGCGTATTTTGGGTCGCGCCAAATACTCCGGTAGAAGCGATGATAATGTTGAGAGCTTGAAACGGAGATTTGACACTTTCAAGGAAGAGACGCTGCCCACTGTAGAGTTCTTTAAGAGCAGCAACAAATGTGTTGAAATCGATACCAGTCAAAACCGTCAGGCCGTCTATGACCTGGTTGTCAGCAATCTCGCTGAGTACACCGACAGTAAACTGGCTTCCCAACCGCTCACCGAGAAATCTGAAATCCTTCTTGGTTTAAGGCCTTATCCCAAGACCTAGAATAGGGTGTATGATAATGATTTTAAGTTTGAGGCGGCAAAACTGGTGACGTAGCATGGCCATTTCGAAGAGTGTCATGACGTAGAAAGATGGCGTTAATGTGCCATGTACTTACCAGAGTTCATTCGCTCAGCCTCTCCCGTATTTCATCCAGCGTAAAGCGCTGTTTCTTTAATTGCTGAATCTCTTTCACGCGTTCGGTACTATCCGGCGCATATAGTTGATAGCCCGAATCCGTAACGTCAGCAACTTGCAGCAATCCTTGTTTGGTCCAATGTCGAATCGTGGAATTGGCGACGTTTACGCGCTTGGCTAGTTCTCCAATTTTGAGGAGTTTCTCGTCGGGCTCGATTGCTGTTGACTCGCCATGGATAGCCTTCAAATACAAGTCCAACGAGCGTTCGACGGATTTGTAGATGAGTTTCTGATAGTCATCCATGGAACCGCCAAGCTGGGCCTTTTCGAGTGCGCCAATGTAAGCCAATCGATTTCGTTTCCGAATTATTGCCGGGGGGTATCCGCTCATTAAGAGGATCATATTCATGAGGAGCCGAGCGGTTCGGCCGTTGCCATCCACAAAGGGATGAATTGATACCAGACGATAGTGTGCTTCTGAAGCGAGTTGAACCGGATGCATGTCTTTCGAGCGCATCAGCCATTTGATGAATTCGGCCATCAGGTCCGGTATTTTCATGGCGTTGGGCATGATTACCGTCGAGCCAAGTATACGCACGGGGATGCTRCGGTARTGRCCTGMRTTGGAATCRTCGATGCCTTTGAGAATYAGRGWATGRATATCGAGGAYATCCCGCTGGGAGATGTTCTGGGGTTGCCGATCCAATTGTGCCTGTACCCAATCAATAGCCGCTACGTGGTTCGTAGCCTCCAGATGTTCAATAAGGGACTTGCCACCAACGGTCAATCCTTTTTCGATAACCAGGGCTGTTTCTCGCCGAGTCAGCGTATTGCCCTCGATGGCGTTGCTGGTGTAGGTCAACTCAACACGGAACCAATCATCCAGGTTTTGGACAAGCTCTTGCGGCAAAGGGCGATGTGTGTCGAGCACGTCCTTTTTCTCTTTTAGTAAATCAAGAATCATGAGTAAAGTATAAACTGTAACGTAACGGTTTTCAATAATTTTGTATTATAAATGAATGAAAATAATTCGTAAATACTTGCTCTATATAGGGTTAATTACTTTGTTGTATTCGAAGTTATTCGATCAGATCGAACACTATTAAAGCCGTTGGGAATTCAATTCTCCTTGCAACCGGTGAAACTAACGGTGAACGGGAGAACGAATGTACTGCCTCCCATCCTTTTCATACGAGGAATGCCCASTTACTGAACCTGATTTCTATCGCATTGAAACCGGACTATTTCTAAACTACAATGATCAGGCAGTGAAGCGGCAAGAGATCACACTAAATGATGAAACCTCGAATTACCCTATACCGTTGGATACCTATCTTGAGCTTGTTTCTGATCTCATGGTCAGCATCCATCAGCGCATCAGAGACGGATCAATTTATGCTCTGGGGACGGGAATTGGAAGACAGCGCGCCGGAATTGAATGAGTGGATGAATGCGCAGCTAGATGAATTCATAGAGCTGGCTAACAGTGAGGATAAATGGCGGAACGCCACGACGGAAGAGCTCACGGTCGGATATTACCGCCACATGTTTCGGCATCTACTCTATGCGAAAATACGTGCCTATTTTCGTCATTCGGAAACCATCGACGCGTATCCGCCACGAGATCAGGYGTYNAMTTRGSRATANCAGCKNAACCNNAKSAWWTACCKRGGTCRANTCTTTTCCTTACATCCTGCCTATGGCCCGCACKATCCGCGTGGGCGAAGTCTATCTGGGCACCGATAAAATCAGCCACATGCTGGGTTACGGTCGTCGCTATTTCGTTCGATATCTGCAGCTTCGTGAAAAAGGGTTTTCCGAGGCAGCGGCTCGGGATAAAGTCATTCGCTGGGGACTGCGACGGGAACTGAGCATAGTGGGCCGCCTGGTGGACGGCATTACTTCCTACAGCGATCTGGAAGCGAACTATCAGGGTATGGAAATGGCCATTGCCATGTGTCAAGGCGACGACCCTTTATTCGTACGTGATGGCGACGCGTGGAAAATCGTTCGCCGTGTGGAGATTCTGGACTACATCACTCCTGATCTGGATGAAACGTACAACAACAATCATTATTGGCTGCTCCGAAAACGATTCGTCATACCTCGCCTAGAGGAATATTATGTGGATCGGTATGACGACGAAGACGTGCAAGCACGCCTGGCTATCTATCGTGCGTGGGAGCCTAGCCTGAATATGCTGGTCATTGATCAATACTGGGAAAAGAAGGGCCGCGACCCCCGAAACAACCAATCCATTCAAGCCCTATACCAAAAGAGGCATGGCAACGAATCTGTAGTATCCGATTAAAAAAAGGCACCGTCCTTTTGGACGGTGCCGAATCCTTGCTTTTCAATTATGAATGGTGCTTAATTATCCCAGTTCAATTCCTTGAGAAAATCTARTGTATTTTCTCCKGCYGTAACYGCTTTCACTTTCTTGTCAATCTTGGCAATTTTRCCGTCTATATCGATGTAGAACGTCCAGCGTTTATAAAAYCCYACCTTGTGCAATCCGCCGTACGTYTTCAABGTCTTATCCGGATCGCTGAGGATAGGAAARCTTCCRCCRTGGGTTTCTGCAAATTCYTTATTCTTCTCCGGCTTATCRGCACTCACCATGAAGTACATCGTACCTTCTTTTTTCAATTTTTCTTCGCTGTCACGCAGCGATTTGGCTTGAGCCGTTCAGCCAGGGGTGAAGGCTTTAGGGAAAAAGGCCAGCACYACTGGCGAYTTCCCTTTGTATTGAGACAACGTGTACTGCTTTCCGTCCGACCCGGTGAGATTGAAGTCCGGAGCGGCGTCGCCTACCTTCAATTCCTTGGCAGCGGCATCCACTGAAGTCGGGCCGAATGAACCGGCCAGCGCGAAAGCTAAGACCGTGCATCCTAAAACCAATTTGGGTACTCTTTTTATCATGGCGTTTTCCTCAAACTAAAGTTATGTTAGGGATAATCATGACAAATGTTGAAGCCGTTGTCCAGTACCAAAAAAATTCGCCTATCGCCGYTACAAATCCACMAATGCTGAGTATRCCTYTGYWCTCTGATAGTATAGTYGTTTTTGGAACACTNCCTRCGGATTWTTATRAGGTGTACTTTATATGATYATTTTACTTCCWCCCAGYGAARGCAAGGCNTCMNGARGGCGGTAYGGGTTCGTTCCAGTCGTCCCTGCCTGAATGGGCGGAAGATGTACAGCCCGTACTCAAGCATCTGGCACGGCTATCAATTCCGGATCGCATGAAATTCTATGGCGTGAAGGATGCCGCCAAGGCGAAAGTCGTTCATACACAAAATCAGGCCTGTCTGACAGCCCCGTGCATTCCAGCAATACAGCGGTACACCGGGGTCGTTTATCACTATTTAGATTACCCAACTCTCGGCAAGAAACAAGCCGCCCGAAAGCGCATCCATATCGTTTCCGGTCTCTTCGGCCTTATCCCCGGCGGAACGAAAATCCCGATCTATAAACTGCCCATCAATCCTTGGCTGGCGAAATACTGGAGAGAAGTAAATACGCAACGGCTGGCGGAAGCAGCGAAAAAGAAACCTGTGTTGTCTCTATTGCCGCAAGCCTACGCAAAAGCTCTAACATTAGATGATGTCATCCACATAGATTTCAGGGTACAGGGCGGTAAGAAAACCGCTGGTCACGCAGGCAAAGCTATCAAGGGCCGCTTCGTTCGATTCCTCATCGAAAACGGTATCACCGATACAAAAGATTTCTCCGAATTCCATGAGGACGGGTTCCTCTTCGACGGGAGGGATTTCGTGCAGCCCTGATTGCTGGAAACACACTCTGCCGGGCACTATAATGCGATACTGTGTAACACCTGACTGAAACGCGAAACTGTACGAGGTACTCCACCATGTCCGATTCCATCGCTATCTACTGGCCCGGCGATTACCGTCCGCTGCCCAACGAATCCGCGTTGCCAAATGTGGAAGCCGCCACGGCTCAACTGGAGGCCGCACTGAAACACCTGGGCCGCTCGTCCTATAGAGTGGAAGGCTATATCACGAAACCCCACGAGGCCATCGAAAAGCTGAGCCCCATCGACGACCCCATCATCGGCGTGTGCGCCCACTGGTTCTACGGCCCCCACACCACCGACGGCGTGGTGGGCAAGGACAATCCCTTATTACTCGCCAGTAATTTCTCCGGGSAATGGCCKGGACTSGTCGGYYTGCTCAATACMGSCGCMTGTCTGGAAAGCGTGAATCGATTCTTCTCTCGTGTCTGGACCAGTTCCGACGATTGGACGACGGACGCAGCCTTTATGGAGCGGCTGGACGAATGGTGCACCACGGGGAAAATTGTGTATCCCGAAACTTCCTTGTCGTATGACCACCCTGTCGGTGCTGATGCGGCTGCTCGTGCCAAGGAAGTGGAAGACGGCATCCGRAAACGYCGCGTMCTGGCRCTCATGCTGGGCGACACGTCCATGGGCATGATCAACGGCTACTTCGGACCGCGCCTTCTCAACACCATCGGCTTCACGGAACACAAAGTGGATCAGGCGTGGATCATCGACCGAGGAAAGTCCATCTCCCAACAGCGCATCGACGATGCCTACGCCTACGTGTGCGACAAAGGCGTAGAATTTCATTACGGTGAAACCGACGCGGAAGATTTCGACGAAGCCGCCACGAAAGAACAACTCCGGGACTATCTCGCTGTGCTGGACATGATCGACGAATTYRRKGCSGACKSCSTGSGCTGGCAGTATCARCTGGGTCTCATCCCRTTGCGYCCCCCKTCYGATTTYKCCGAAGGKCTGTTCAATTCCACCACCCGYCCSGAAACYAACGGRGACACCATCGCCACCGCCACGGAAGCCGATCAGGGTAATCTGGTACCCATGGAAATGATGAAGCGGCTCCTCAAAACCAAGGGCCTGCACCAATCCGTGGCGTTCCACGACGTACGATGGGGCGGCGAACACGACGGTCGATTTATCTGGGTTCTACTCAACTCCGGGTCGTCCGGTTCCTATCCCTTCAATCACGATTCCGACTCCCTGAAAGGCGTGCATTCCTACCGCCAGCCGTCTCAATATTTCCCCATCCCCGGCGGCACGTTTGCTGGCGAGAGTCTGCCCGGCGAAATTACCTGGTCCCGSGCMTACATCCGGGACAACGCCCTATGGATGGATATCGGTCAGGGCGAAGTGGTGAAACTCCCCGAAGACGTACGCGACGAATGGTGGGAAGGTACCACTCGCGAATGGCCGTTCATGGCGGCGGATCTGGGCATGTCCCGCGAGACCCTCATGGCCCATTATATGAGCAACCATGTTGCTGTGGCGTATGGAGACATCTTTGAGGAGATGGTCGCCTTAAGCAAATCTCTGGGCTTCAGGGTACGTATCATCAAGGACGAAACATGAGCGACACACACTATTATCTCGGCAGCGACGTAGGCACGGGCAGCGCGCGGGCAGGCATCTACAGCAGCTCCGGGGTCATGATGGGCACCGCCACCCGCGATATTCAGATGTGGAAACCCGCGCCGGATTATGTGGAGCAATCCTCGGAAGACATCTGGCAGGCTGTGTGTCAGGCCACTAAGGAAGCCTTGGGTCAATCGGGTCTCGCACCCGCCGACATCAAAGGCATCGGATTCGACGCGACCTGTTCGCTGGTCGCATTGGATAAGAGCGATCAACCCGTGAGCATTAGTCCCGACGGCAACGATAATCAAAACGTCATCGTGTGGATGGATCATCGCGCCATGGATCAGACGGCGCGCATCAACGAATTAGGTCACGACGTATTGAAGTATGTTGGCGGAACCATCTCCCCTGAAATGGAAACTCCCAAACTACTCTGGCTTAAAGAGAACATGCCGGACTGTTGGTCGCGTACCAAACACTTTTTCGATTTGCCGGACTACCTCACGTATCGCGCCACTGGCGATGCCGTCCGCTCCCTGTGTTCCACGGTATGCAAGTGGACGTACCTGGGTCACGAAGACGGCGACAATCCGGACAGTGTGGGAAAATGGGACACGTCATTTTTCGAGTNCATCGGTCTGGGCGACTTGGTAGACGAAGGCTTCTCCCGTATCGGCACCCGGGTGCGTCCCATGGGCGAACCCATCGGCTCGGGACTCACCGAAGCCGCGGCCTCCGACCTGGGACTAGCCCCCGGAACACCCGTAGGTGTATCCATCATCGATGCCCACGCAGGCGGTGTAGGTATGCTCGGCGCACTCCTGGACGACGAAGAATCTGTCGACTTCTCCACCCGCTTGGCCCTCATCGGCGGCACGTCATCCTGCCACATGGCCGTTTCGCCCGACGCGATCCCTCTGTCCGGCGTATGGGGCCCCTACTACTCCGCCATGGTGCCCGGATTCTGGCTCAACGAAGGGGGGCAATCCGCTACAGGCTCTCTCATCGACCACGTCATTTTCTCCCACGCAGCGTCCACCGAACTCCAGGTGCTGGCTGATGCCGCCAATAAAACTGTCTACGAAATACTCAATGACCGACTGGATGAACTGTCCGAAGACGTGACCTTTCCCGCCGCATTGACCCAGGATCTCCATGTGCTGCCCTATTTCCACGGCAACCGCTCGCCTCGCGCCGATGCCACGTTGCGCGGCATGGTGTCGGGCCTGTCGCTGTCCGCCGATCTGGACACGTTGGCACTCTTGTACCTGGCCACCATTCAAGCCATCGCCCACGGCACGCGCCACATCATCGATACCATGAACGAAGGGGGATACAACATCAACACCATCCTGGCGTGTGGAGGCGGCACGAAGAATCCCGTTTTCCTCCGGGAACACGCCGACATCACCGGTTGCCGTATTGTACTTCCCAAAGAACCGGAAGCAGTGCTGCTCGGATCAGCCATACTCGGTGGAGTAGCGTCCGGCGATTTCGAATCCATCCCGGATGCCATGGCCGCCATGAGCGGCGTCGGCGAAGAAATCCTCCCCAGCGGCGGCGAAGCCTACGAATTCCACGACAAAAAACACCAGGTCTTCCACCAAATGCACCAAGACCACCTGAAATACCGGGAATTGCTCGGCTARCCGCCCTTACCWTTTTCTTGATAGAAAAAGGTAAGACCAAAAAGAACCGGGAAATACGTTGTATTTCCAAATGTGGCATAGCCGCCCTCGGCCGTGAATAAAGAAGACGTGATGCATCCTCACGAATCCATAGACACGATAAACCCCTGATTGGGCTTGGCTTTTCCGGTAAGCATTTCTTGGTAGGTGGACTCCACACCTTCTCGCCCTTTACGCTGCACGATCTCYACGTGCTTATCCGCGAAGGCATATAAGGTAGCCAATGCCGCGCCCATGGTCTGCTGAAACGCCTGGGGGCCCAATTCTTTTGCTTTCTTTTGAATCTGATCCGGCGCAAAGAACATCTGCCGTTCTGCCCCCGGTAAGTCCGCGTTTTGTCCGGCCTCCTGCCAGTGTGTCAGTCCCACACCCAGACTCAGTTTGAGTTGATCCGCGAAATGATTATGCACCGCTGCGCTCACTTCGGCGCTACCCGCCATATCCACATACGCCACTGGCCCTTCATTGGGAATACTGGAAATATCGTCGTACGTAATCGCTTGGTCGTAGCATCCCAGTCCCTCCACAAACGCCACATTCCCCGGCGACGTGAGACCAATAATCTTGAAACCCTCTTTCCCCCGAAGCGCCGTCTGGTGCGCCAGACCAAAGGAAGTCTTGCTGGATGCGCTGGACAGTATCAGCGTTTTTGCGTCATAAAAGTCCGCCGCCGCCAACCAGTCATCTATGAGAAAAGACGTAGCGAATAGAGGGCGATACAGCATGGAGTGATCTTCGTACTCTGGGATAATCCCGTATTCCGGTGCCACCTTCAAATACTGATTGTACGTGGGTGCCAACTCCTGTCTGCGCGCCGTGCTGTCGTAAAAGCCGCCTTCGCTGACTCGGTCGGGTCGAACCGTTAACGTGCTGGACATGGGGAAATAACCGTAATAGCGATCCCCTTCTTTAAGACCGTCATGTCGGGATTCCGCCACCGTACCGATGGCCCACACCGGAATGCGCCCCCAACCTTCCTCTGCCGGAAAAAACTGCCAATAGTTCAGCATGTCGCCAGCCACGCCGTAGGTCACGTTGTTCGCTGTGAACGCATACTTCTCCACACGAAAACGCACTGCCCCCTCTTCCAGCGCAGCGGAATCACCCGGCACAAATTTACATTCACCCAAGTTGCTTTTGTTCACAATAAAGTCGATATTCTCACTCATTACTGGACTCCAATCTCCGGGAAGGTATGCACGCGACTGTAAATCAAARAKATACCTTCGTGATTTAACCAGATACAACGCGGCAGGTCAAGCAGACGATACGAGTCAACARAGCCATTGGTATTGGGAAACCACGCGYTTACGGCGAACATAGGATCCGTCCGACTAGGAAGTCTCCTGACATACCCTGTCAGGATGTTTTTGCTATCGTGAACGTGTCGGTCCAGAATAACCTGGACTACGTAAAGGAGAAATACCATGAGTTTAGCGGAACCGTTGTTGGCGGAACTTGAGGCGGAGAGTGTGGCAACGCGGAAGGTTCTTGAACGTATTCCGGACAACAAGTTTGAGTGGTCGCCCCACGAGAAATCGATGGCGTTTGGTCCGCTTGCATCGCATGTGGCGGATATTCCAAGGTGGGTTCCACTCATCGTTGAACAAGATGAACTGGTCATGGGGCCTGATACCCCTGCCCCTGAAGTCTTCGAGAATGCAGATGATTTGGTGGCCGACTTCGAGACCAAGATGGAGGCGGCACGGATTTCGCTCCGGAATGCGAGCGACGAAACACTGATGGGGAATTGGAAAATGAAGATGGGTGATCAAGTGCTCATCGATTCACCTCGATTCCAGGTGCTTCGAACGTGGGTGCTGAGTCACCTGATTYACCATCGAGCCCAGTTGTCCGTCTATCTGCGAATGAACGATGTTCCCGTACCAGCAATTTATGGGGCCTCGGCGGACGAACAAGACGGGTAGCTCGAATTCGTAAATAGCGCAAAAGGGGATAGATACTTTTGCCGGGAATCACCCCTCGCTCACGCCAATAGTGCCTTCACTACCTTCCCGTGGACGTCGGTGGTGCCTATGTTGTGCCAGGGTTTCCTGACCCCCAGTCGCCCCTATATACCATACGGCAGTACCCCTAGGATCCAATTGTGGCATAGCCGCCCTCGGCTGTGAATAAAAAAACGTGGCAAAGCCGCTTCAATATCTTCCTCCGCCACTTCGCCATCCGTTGCACCAGAGTAGACCAACACCTCCACATTCCCGAAAGGGAATGAATATGAATAGCCATGGGTGCAACCCATGGTTTGTACCCTGTTACCTATCTACCCGGTTCGTACCCTCACATTCCCCCCTCGAGGCAGTAGTGTCCGGTTTAAAAGTCGAATAAATTCAGTTGTTTTGACGAGTCGTCGAGTATAGCGTGGTGGTTGTTTTTCAAAAACATCTGTGAAATGGGGGTTTTCTCGAAAATACTGACGCTTAGGATTTGTAGAATTGTGTAGAGACTTTGCGGTAGTCCGAGTTGCTTTTTCCAGATGGCCACTAACACGTAGACGCATATTGCTATCCAGATTTGTGTCTTTACAGCGTTAGCTGAGTTGCCGTAGAAGTGTTTTATTTTTAGGTGTTGCTTAATCCATTTGAAGAAGAGTTCTATTTGCCAACGGGCTTTGTAAAGCCGGGTGATATCGAGTGCAGTGCAGGTGAAGTTGTTGGTCAGGAATTCGAGCTGGTGCTGCTTTCCAGGATCGCGAAAGGTGATACGTCTCATGGGTCGTGGAAAATTGTGCCGGGATTGGGTACCGGTCAGCACGATGGTTTGGTCGCAGATCAATCCGGTACTTTTGTCGACGGGATGCGAGTAGCGTCTGGCATATCGCAGTGTTGTTTTGCTACGGGTAACAAAGAAGGCGCGTGCTAGCTCGAATTGATATAGGCGCTTAAAGTCCAGGTAGCCTCTATCCATCACATAGAATGAACCTGGCTCAGGGGCAATCATATCGAACACGGCATATTCGGAGAGTTTACCTTTGGAAATATGGATAAACTCGGGGATATTACCGCGCAGATTGAGCAAGGTGTGCAGCCTTACGGCGCTTTTTGATTGTTGATAATGCGCCCATGGAAATAAACTCAGACACAAATCGATCAACGTCGAATCCAGCGCGTACACCGTATTGTCCAGATCAAAACCTAAGTCCTCATCGGCATAGAGAACTTTGGCTTGGCTGATAAGAACTTGGGCGAGATCAGCATAAATGCGCCAATCGCGTTTCTCATTTGCATCGGCTAACGTGCTTTTGGAAATATTTCCGCGAATTCCAACGTGAAACAGCTTGGGCTTTAGCACATCAAGACACGTAACGAGATCGCGAAGGCTCTGCCGAAAAGTTAGCTGACCAAACGCCATACACAAAAATTGATCATAGCAAGAAAACGAGCGAACACGGTTGTTCCCGCGATAGCGAATCACACACCTATTGAACTCATGCTTGGGCAAGCAATCCATGAGCTGAGAAAAAACAAAACGACCGTTATGCATAACTCATTCCTTTCCACGCGTAAAGTGAAAAGTATGACGCATGCTACATAAAAAGTTGAAATCGAAAACACATTAAGCATAACCTAACACCCTGTTTTTCAGATACTTACAATGCCCCCTGAAATCCTTAACCGGACACTACTGCCCTCGAGGGGGAATAGTTCGACATGACTACGAACACCACCAGTGAATCGGTTCTTGCAGAAGAGCCCTTGTTTATAGCTCTGATAAGTTTTTGGGACGCACAGGTTGTATTTTCGGGAGGGACAATGGTATTCGTTGTGTTCACTAACAGATCCTGGGCAGTTGTTCTCCGCTCAACATATCCAGGACGCGCGTTCCCCCGATAGAGGTTTTACAGGTAACTATTCCACTTTTGGCCTCGCAAACAGTGCCGATTACGCGGGCTTGGGAGCAAAGTGGATCGCGTCGCAGTATATCCAGCGTCCGTTCTTTTTCGTCTTCGGGAACGAAAGCGACAAACCGTCCTTCGCAGGCAATGTACAGCGGGTCAAACCCGAGAATCTCACAGACACCCCGCACTTCATCCGAAACCGGGACGCTGGTTTCCTCTATACACACTTCGACATTGGCCTGTTCCGCTATTTCGATTAGGGTTGTCGCCAGCCCGCCGCGCGTCGGGTCTCGCAGGCAGTGCACATCCACGCCAGCTTCCACGAGTGATAGCACGGGTCTATCGAGTGAGGCGACATCGCTTTGGATGGGTTTTTCCAATTCAAGACTTTCGCGCATAGCCATTACAGCGATACCATGCCGACCGACATCGCCGCTGATAATGACGGAGTCGCCCGGACGAACACGCTGGGGTGATATCACGTTCGAACCTTCGATGATGCCAATTCCGCTTGTATTTATGTAGATACCATCGCCGCTTCCTTTATCAACTACTTTTGTGTCGCCGGTTACCAGCTTTACGCCAGCGCGATCCGCCTGAACTTTTATTGACTCAACGATGCGGCGGAGATCGCGCATTGAGAATCCTTCTTCCAGAATGAACGCCAACGTGAGATATAGAGGTTTCGCGCCGCACATCACCAGATCATTGACAGTGCCGCTTACGGCCAATGATCCTATGTCGCCACCGGGGAAAAAACATGGACGTACCACGTAACTGTCTGTCGTGAATGCCAACTTCACCCCGTTCAAATCAAGGATGGCGCTATCGTGGAGGGCATCGAGAATGGGGTTGGAAAAGGCTGGCAGAAAGGTGCTTTCAATCAACTGGCGCGTGAGCGCACCCCCTCCTCCGTGCGCCAAAATAATCTCGGCATAATCTGAAATGGGAACAGGGCAGTTTAGTGAAAAATCGCCTTTATCGTTCATGGCAGCGTCGTCAAATCCTCTCGTGATGTATGGGGCAGATTTAAACGCCTTCGATGTGTGAAATAGGCGGCACATGCACCCTCAGAAGATACCATAGGCGCGCCAAGCGGGCGTTCCGGCGTACATCGCTGCCCGAAGGCGGGGCAGTCGTTGGGCTTGGCAATTCCCTGCAACACAAGACCGCTGATACACTCACTTGAGGACTCCGCTGACTCTACGACCGGGCCAAATCGCTTTTCTGCGTCATATGCTTCGTAAGCAGCAGCAATTCCTAAACCGCTATTCGGGATTTCACCCATCCCTCTCCACTGGCGCGGCACGATCTGAAAGACTTCGCGAATCAATGACTGAGCCGCCGTATTTCCCATCGGACGAACCGCGCGGGCGTATTGATTTTCCACTTCTGCCCGCCCTTCCTCCAGTTGGCGCACACACATATAAAGACCTTGCAAAATATCCAGGGGCTCAAAGCCTGTGACGACCATGGGGACACCGAAACGCTCTGCGATTGGCAGGTAGTCGTCGTAGCCCATCACCGTGCAGACATGCCCGGCTGCAAGAAAACTCTGAATTTTGCTTGATGGTGACGAGAGTATCGCCTCCATGGCGGGCAGGACAAGTACGTGTGAAACAAGCATGGAGAAATTATCGATGTTTTCCCGCCGCGCCGTATATACTGCCATGGCGGTAGCGGGTGCTGTTGTCTCGAAACCTACGGCGAAGAAGACTACTTGCTTATCTGGATTGGCACGGGCGATTTCCAATGATTCTAACGGTGAGTACACGATGCGCAGATCCGCCCCGCGAGCCTTCATCGTCAATAGGTTCGTCTCCGATCCCGGTACACGCGCCATGWCGCCGAACGAGGTAAGAATGACATCTGGCCGCGCCGCGATCTCGATAGCCTTATCAATTATGCCTATAGGGGTTACACAAACTGGACAACCGGGACCGTGTACCAGCTCGATCTCCGGCGGCAAAAGCTGGTCAATGCCGAATTTGATGATAGCGTGTGTTTGGCCTCCGCAGATTTCCATCACCGTCCAAGGCCGTGAGATCAGCTTGGTAATTGCCTCGATATAAAATTGCGCTGAATCGGCATCACGATATTCGTCAACGAATTTCATGGCTTATGATTCCGGTAGCAGTGTTGATGCGCGCTCTTGATGAAGATATTCAAATGTTCGCGCCGCCGCTGTTTCATCCAATGTGGTGATGGCGAACCCGGCGTGTACCAAAACATAGTCGCCGACCTTCGCATCAGGCACGAAGCATAGATTCACTTCTGTGATGACACCTGAGAAAGCTACCTTCCCTATGCGCATCATCGGATCATCTCCCATGATCGCTGTAACGCGTCCCGGCAGGGCTAGGCACATTGTCCCGTCTCCTCATTGATGCGCTGTGCCGCCCAGACGGCCTGACCGAGTGCAAGCCCGCCATCATTAGGAGGGATCTGCCGGTGCCRAAACGGTTCGTGGCCCAGAACTCGGAGTTGATTTATCACGCCTTCGATAAGGTAACGATTCTGGAAACAGCCTCCGGTTAGCAGCACACGGCGCTCTCCGACATCCTGCGCAACGTCACAAATGGCCTTTATCAATGCGTTGTGAAATGCAACGGCAATCTGGGAAATAGGTCGGCGCTTCTCCATATCCTCTAATAGTGCTTGAACCATCGGCTCCCAATCAAGAATGGACGGCCCGTCATTTTGTTTCCTTCGTATAATTTCATAGGAATGTTCGAGAGTTTCGTCTCCAATCGCGTATTCAAGAGCCATAGCAGCCTGTCCTTCAAAACTGGACTGGTGTAAAAGGCCTRTTAATGAGGCGATGGCATCGAATAAACGACCGGCGCTGGATGTAACAGGCGAATTAATTTCTTTGTTTAGCATACTCCCAAGCAGTTTTCGCTCGTCATGGGTAAAGGATTCGGCATGCGGTATCTGTTTCTCGATAGCTTCGGATTCGCCNAATATTTCGAATAAAATGCTGAACGCGGCGCGTCTTGGCTCCACTACAGCTTTTTCACCTCCTGGAAGCCGGAACGGACGCAGGTGGGCGACGCGACGCGTGGATGTTCCGTTGACGACGATGAACTCACCGCCCCATATRCTGCCATCGTCGCCGTACCCAGTACCATCCCACACTACACCAAGTACCGGGCCATCAAGGTGATTTTCCGCCATACAGGAAGCGACGTGCGCCAGATGATGCTGCACAGGAATTACTTTCGCCCCTAGACTTCTGGCAACGCGCGTTGTGTAATAATCAGGATGTTGATCACAAGCGATCGTGATTTGTTCCGCTGGACGCATTGCGATAAGGTGATCGAGTGAATGGTGGAAAACGTCTCTTGCGCGAACACTGTGCAGATCGCCAACGTGCGGTCCAATGATGACTTGGGAGCCTATCGTTCTTGCAGCCACGGACTTCAGGTGCCCCCCTAGTGCGATCAATTCCGGCATCGGATATCCTGTTTCGATGGCGAGCGGCGCATATCCGCGTGCCCGCCGGAGCATGAGATCTCGTCCAGCGACAATTCGCACAACGGAATCATCTACGGCGCTCACTATTGGACGATCATGTGCAAGAAACAGATCGGCTATCCTGTTTAGTTGATTCTGAGCCTCATCGTCGTCGGTAATCATTGGCTCGTTCGCGATGTTTCCACTGGTTGCCACTATCGGAAAATTCAGTTCGTGCATCAACAGGTGGTGCAGTGGTGTATACGGAAGTATGGCTCCAATATAGGGGTTGCCGGGCGCTACGAATTCGGAAAGGGTGTGCTCGTCATTCACGGATCGGATACGACGTCGGACCAGCACGATCGGGGCCTCTTTCGACGTAAGAAGATCGCGTTCGAGAATCGAGATTTGAAGATAGTTCTCAGCTTTGACAAGATTCGGAAACATAATGGCGAAGGGTTTGTCGGGACGCTGCTTGCGATGCCGAAGTTCTGTCACTGCTTCGGAATTGCGGGCATCAGCAAGCAGCTGGTAACCGCCCAGCCCTTTAAGAGCAACTATTTTTCCATCTCGCAATGCATCAGCCGTGGCAAGAATTGCCTCGTAACGAACTGCCAACGGATCGCCTACCTGATCGTGAAGACTGATCTGGGGCCCACAAGCATGGCACGCGATAGGTTGTGCATGAAAACGGCGGTTGTTGGGATTGGAATACTCTGTTGCACAAACCCCGCACATATCGAATCGATGCATGGTTGTCTTCGCACGATCATACGGGAGCGCCTCAATTATGCTGAAGCGAGGACCGCAATGGGTACAGTTCGTAAAGGGGTAGCGGTATCGCCGGTCGGCAGGATCCATAATCTCCTTCAGACAATCGGAGCAGGTCGCAACATCTGGCGGAATAAGCGTTATGCTGGATTGAGTTTGTATACTCTCTCGGATAACGAACGATGGGTAGCCGCATAGTGTCCGCTCTTCCATTTGGACGCGATCCAACCGGGCGAGCGGGGGGAGTTGGGCGTGCAAGCTGTTGCTAAATTGCGATATCACGTCGCTGAGGCCTTCGATCTCTACAATGACCCCTTCACCTGAATTGGCAACCCATCCTTTGAGTCCCAGGGATGATGCCAATCGATAGACATACGGGCGTAATCCAACCCCTTGAACAGCGCCATTGAGTAGTAAACGGCGGCACTGCTCATCAGATGCGGGACTTGGCACGCCCATGTGATTTGTTTGAGTAACGCTCACGTTTCAATCTCGATATTCAACAGCAATAACCCTTGTGCATTCGGATCGTGTATGTCGGTTGATTCCTCAATGCTGAGCAATGCGCCTTCCGCAGCGGTTCCCTTCGACACTTGTTCAAAATGGTATCGAAAATGGTCTGCCGACATGTGACTCAACGCGCCGAGCCAGACATGGACAGTCGTGATCCTTCCATCGCTTGCCTCTTCGGTCAATGAGTTGATTTTACGGATCAAGTCCTTCATCAAAGATGCTTCATGCATGGTATTTTTCTCTCATGTTTCAGCCTAATTCCATCTCTGCTTCAATCTGCTGGGCCGCCGTCTCGGCYGCCCTGAGTACTTCTGGCGAAAGCGCGATGCCCGGCTCGAATGTTTTTGCTTCAATGGCATAAATGACGAGATGTACTGGCAAACGTCCCATCGCTTTCGAGAGATCTATAGCCTCCGCTACCCCCATACCGTGGCTCGAACATCGGGCAAGGTCCTTCGGTACCGGACCCGCGTCGGTATCAATTCGCAGGATGGTGCCCGGAGGCTTACCGGTGATCATGGCATCGACGATCACTGCGAACGCGGCATTCTCCCACGCAGTCATTATTGCGAGAGCATCGCTTATATTATCGATAATTTCACACGCTATATGACGTTTTCTAAGTTGATCCGCTACGAACAGACCCGCTCCATCGTCCCCGCGAAATTGGTTTCCCAGTGCGATGACGACTCTTTTTTCAGGGATAGTCATTTTTTGTCTGTGCTCATTGACGTTCAACATCGAGTTTCAGGAAGTGTGTTGCGCATGAGATGCATGGGTCATAGTTGCGTATTGCTTGTTCGCATTTCCACTTGAGCGCCGGATCGTCTAATTGAATATTCTGCTCAACGAGATCCCGCAGATCATCCTCGATCATCGCCTGGTTTTGGGATGTTGGCGGCACTAATTTCGCCTCCATAATCGTCCCGGATTCATCCAGCGTATAGTTATGGTAGAGGATGCCGCGTGGTGCCTCCGTGCAGCCGCTCCCTTCCCCAGCCTTGGGTGCCACGGCGACGGCGGGAAATTCCGGTCGTTCGTAACTTTCAATAAGGCGGAGTGCTTCGTCGCAAGCATAAACCACCTCGATTGCCCGTACTACAATACTTCTGAAGGGGTTCCGACAAGGCGTCTCAAGTCCCACATCTCGGGCGAGATCCCGTGCGAGGGGCGACAGGGAGGCCTGATTGAGGTTATACCGGGCAAGAGGCCCCACCAAAWAATTGCCTCGTGCCTTGATTACGGAATGAAGCGCTGTGGAATGCGGAACCTGCCGTTCTTCAAAGTGCGCTTCATATTCGGTCGTATCAATATCAAGACCTGCGCTGGAGACGATACGCCCCTCGTTCATGGGGTATTCTTCGTTGTTATGTAAAGCCACGAATTCGTAGTCGCGCTCGAATTCGGGAAAATCGAATCCCGATACCCAATGTACGGTGTCGATGGCTGCATCTCTCGCCGATTTCAACATCTCGGTTAATTTTTCCAGGTCTTTTCGCAAGGGTACCTTGTAAAACCCTCCGACTTTGACATTGATTGGATGGATCTCACGGCCGCCGAGAGTCTGGATGATTGCATTACCTGCTTTTTTGAGTTGAAGGCCGCGCTCGACGATGTTTTTGTGATCTTTCGCCATTTCAATGGCACCCTCATACCCGAGAAAGTCGGGCGCATGGAGCATATAGATGTGGAGTACATGGCTCTCGATCCACTCCCCGCAATACATCAGTCTCCGCAGGTCGCGTAATTGCTTTGGTATCTTGACACCTACTATGTTTTCGAGGGCTTGTATAGCGCTCATCTGGTATGCAACAGGACAAATTCCACAAATTCTCGCCACGATATCAGGAGTTTCCGTGAACATGCGCCCTTGCAGAAACGCCTCGAAGAAGCGAGGTGGCTCGAAAATCTCCAAGCGAACCTCCTCAACATGCGCGTCTTTAATGCGGATATGCAACGCCCCTTCGCCCTCAACACGGGCAAGGTAATTAACCTTGATGGTTTTACGAACCATGGAAATCACTTTCTTCGCGAAACGGTGCAGACCACGCATTAAACGTACGGTAAGTGCGGTGTACTGTTTCGCGATCCGAGCCGAGACGCAGCCATTCCTCGCTTAAAGCACGAGTATTAGGACTTTCCATTGGCCCGAAACATCCATAACAACCCCGATTATATGCTGGACATATCGCGTCACATCCCGCATGCGTAACGGGGCCCATGCAGGGAGTCCCGTGGGCGACCATAACACACACGGTCCCGCGCAATTTGCAGTCAATACAGACACTGTGTGCGGGTGTATTAGGACGACGACCCACTAGAAAAGCACCGATGACTTCCAACAACTGGTGCTTGTTGATGGGGCATCCGCGCAGTTCAAAATCAACGGGTACGTGATCGGAAATGGGTGTTGATGTCGCGAGTGTATCTATATATGCTGGTTCCGCATAAACCGCAGCCATGAAATCATGCACATCGCTGAAATTGCGGAGTGCCTGGATACCGCCTGCCGTTGCGCATGCGCCAATCGTGACGAGATACCGGGAGTTTTTTCGAACCCGTTTGATTCTTTCCGCATCGCCGGATGTCGTTATCGAACCCTCCACGAGCGAGAGGTCGTAAGGACCCTTCAGTGTTGCTCGTGATGCCTCCGGAAAGTAGGCGACCTCCAACTCCTCTGCCACCGAAAGGAGCTCATCCTCACAGTCCAGAAGACTCAATTGGCAGCCGTCACAGGACGCGAACTTCCAAACGGCGAGTTTCGGTCTTCGTTTTTTTCTCATGGTTATATCTCTCGCTGATTCAAATTCTCGCTGATTTTATCGAGACGAAATACAGGACCGTCTTTGCAAATGAAATATGAACCGAACTGACAGTGACCACATAGGCCGATTGCACATTTCATATTTCTCTCCATAGATACAAATATCTGCTGCCCCGTCATTCCCTTGTCTTCCAGCGCGCGCGCGACAAACCGGATCATGACTTCCGGTCCACAAACCATTGCCACGGTATCGGCAGCATCAAAATCCACTTTGGGCAATAAATTGGTAACGACACCAACTTCGCCTGTCCAATCCTGATCGGCGTGATCCACTGTAACACGAACTTGTATGCCGGGTGTCCGCCTCCATCTATCGATCTCGCGATTAAAAAGCAATTCCTCCGGACTGCGTGCGCCGTATAGAAGCACGACCCGGCCGTAACGCTTACGGAATCGAAGCAAGTGATACAGCACAGGCCGCAAGGGAGCCATGCCTATTCCGCCTGCAATGACAAGAACGTCGCTCCCGGCTGCCTCGTTAAGCGGCCACGCGCTTCCATAGGGACCACGAACACCGATCATCTCGTTTTTCTTTAATTTTGTCAACGCTTCGCTGATCGGACCAACTGCCCTGATCGTATGTACGATGCGATCAGACGAATTGGGGTCGCCGCTTATGCTGATGGGTATTTCACCCACTCCGAAAGCGTAAAGCATGTTAAATTGCCCAGGGGTGAAGTCCGCGAATCCCTGCGAATCCAATTCAAGTGTTACAACATCCGACGTTTCGCGAACACGTCGGACAACAGTTCGAAAGTCAGGCACCATAGGCCCGTAACCTTCATCTCYCGACCCCCTTTTCTCAGGATTTGGGTTTATCATACAGATCAATACTTTGTATGCGAGCTGCTTGAAGTCGATCAACGAGTGGCGGAATAAAACGCTTCATCATTTCATATCCGATATGATGATCCGCTTCGCATTTATCCACCAAGCACGTACATTCAAATGCAATCGCTCGGGTAAGCTTGACGGCACGGGCATCGTAGGACCATCGATAGGGCGGGACCAACCAGGAAGCGCCCAGCATCTCACCGCTTTTAAGTGTGAGAAATACTTTGGGACTCTGACCCGGAACAAACATCTCAAGCGCTACGGTACCGTGGCGGATCAAATAGAAGCTCTCCGCGTCTTCCCCTTCATGGAATATGTATTCGCCCGGCTTGAATACAACATTTTTCGCGCATCCGGCGATAAGAGCGACGATATCATCTTCCAACCCCTCGACGAACGGGTGATCCCGAAGTATATCTGCGATGCTYTTCATAGTGGGTCCTTTTTTGTTGCAGGATCTTGCCGAATAGCAGCGACTTCCTCGGTGATATCAATGCAAACCGGGCACCAGGTAATACAGCGCCCACACCCGACACAGCCAGAGGTTCCGAACTGGTCGAACCAGTGGGCAAGTTTATGGGTCATCCACTGCCGGTAACGCGATTTGGCGGAACTCCGGACACTTCCTCCGCTAATGTGGGAAAAGTCCATCGTAAAGCAGGAGTCCCAGCGCTGCCACCGTTCGGCGTGATTCCCTCCGAGGTCCGTAACATCTTCGACCGTTGTGCAGAAACAAGTAGGACAGACCATCGTACAGTTTGCGCAGGTCAGACAGCGCGCCGCGACTTCGTCCCATCTTGGATGATCGGAATTTTTCTGAAGAAGTTCCTTAATACCATCGGTATCCATGGTTCGACCCATTTGTGCGCTGGCTCGCTCGACCGCGTCATGCGCACTACGCAAATCCTCTTCGACAGCTTTTTCGCATACCAGCTCTTCGATTATTTGTGCGCCAAGGCTGCTGCCCGTTTCAACCAGGAACCGATGTTCTTTCTCATCCATAATCTCGGTCAGGGACAGGTCAAAATCAGATGTGACCTTCGGCCCGGTGTTCATAGACGCGCAAAAACAGGTTCCACCGGCCTGCCCGCAGTTGACAGCTATGATCAGGAGGTTTTTGCGGTGCTGCGCGTAGGTCTTATCCTGATAGGCGGAACCAAGAAAGACATTGTCCTGAATCGCCATCGCATGCAGTTCGCAGCTTCGTACACCCAGGAACGCAAACTTGGGTACGGGGGCGTTATCCTCCACCACGCGTACACCGTCAACATCCCGCTGAGCCCGCCATAAACGTTGACGGGCAGGATGGAGAAATTTCTTCCAGCTATGCGGTCCTACCACATACCCGAAAACTGCGCCGTCGTCACGTCGCGACAGCCGGTATGTCCCCGCATCTTGATGATCTGTCCAGCCGACGGGCAAGTCGTCAAGTCCAGAGATTTCGCCGTAAATAATCGCCCCGTCGCTGACAGTTGGTCCCACTACGCAATAACCCTTATTCCGGAGCAGCTCAACCAGATGTTGAAGCCCGTCCTTGTTAATAATTACCGCGTCGTCTTTGGATGGCGGAGTTTTTTTGCTCATGAGTGTCTCTCGTAATGTCGCCAGTACCGAAATTCTTTGTCTATTCCTTTTAGGCTACACTGTAGAGCAAACCGCTGCAACATTTAACTCGTTCCAGACGATCATACCCCAGAAAATGTACAGCAGGGGTCTAAGACTCCAAATACAGGGGACACCTTTCCAAGCGTACAAAGCGCGGTACRGGGTAGGAAAACTTTTGGGCTCGTTCATGGGCGGTTGAGCTGACTTAGCAGATTGGCTATCAACCCCGTCCAGCCGGTTTGGTGYGAGGAGCCGCAGCCGCGTCCGGTATCTCCGTCAAAGTATTCATGAAAAAGAATACTATCGCGAAACGCCGGATCCTGTTGAAACTTCTCTATTGTACCGAATATGGGACGGTGATTAGCATCGTTCAACAGGAAAAGTTTGCAGAGCCTAGTCGATAATTCATCCGCCACTTGGCTCAGCGTCATCATAGTACCCGAGCCAGTGGGGCATTCGACGGTAAATTCTTCTCCGTAAAATCGGTAAAATTCACGAAGTGAATCGATCAGAAGAAAATTGACAGGGAACCATATCGGCCCACGCCAGTTGGAATTTCCTCCCAGGTGCTGGCCGTGGGACTCGTTTGGTTCATATTTAATACAGACGGTCTCACCGTCGTGCTTTATGCAAAAGGGGTTATCAAGATAGGCGCGGGAGAGTGCGCGAATGCCGTATGGGGAAAGAAATTCCTCTTCATCCAGCACTCGTTTCAATACGTATTGAATACGCTCCCGGGTAAGCAGCGCCAATAGATGCTGTCGTCGCCCGGTCGTTTCGACGGGATGGGAGACCCGCTTGGCCAAGTCCGGTCGGCGTTTGAAAAACAGGTCCATGTGGGCCTCGAAGTCGGGCAGCTGTTCAAATAAATCCGCCCCCAATGTCTCAACAGCAAACAGGGGAATCAAGCCCACGAGCGAGCGTACTTGCATGGGCAAGGGCTTCTCATTGTCAACGCGAAGTATGTCGTAATAGAATTTATCGTCTTCATCCCACAAGCTGATACCCAAGTCACCGATGTTGTGCATGGATTTGGCGATATACAGGAAGTGCTGAAAAAATTTTGAGGCTATATCAACATAGGCCGGGTTTTGCTTCGCCAACTCCAGCGCAATCCGCATCATGTCCAATGAATACATGGCCATCCAGCTTGTAGCATCGGCTTGGGCGAAGTGATATCCTTCTCCATCCTCTCCATCTCGATCAATCACACCGATATTATCAAGCCCGAGAAAGCCGCCCTGGAATACATTAAGGCCTTGCTCATCTTGTCGGTTGATCCACCATGTGAAATTCAATAACAGTTTGTGAAACACGCGTTCGAGAAATGCCGTGTCTCCCGTGCCGCCTGATTGTTCTCTGTCCAATTGAAACACCCGCCAGGCAGCCCAGGCATGCACGGGCGGGTTGACGTGGGAGAATTCGCCCTCGTATGCAGGCAGCTGACCGTTAGGGTGCATGTATGTTTCTCGCGTAAATAATACAAGTTGATCTTTGGCGAACTGCGGATCGATAAGCGCTAGTGTGACGCAATGGAATGCCAAATCCCACGCTGCGTACCAAGGAAACTCCCATTTATCCGGCATGGAAATGATGTCGGCATTGTTGAGATGCTGCCATTTCGAATTTCGACCGTGTTTGCGTTCTTCCGGCGGCGGGGGTTGGACCGGATCGCCGTTAAGCCATTGCCAAACGTCAAAATAATAGAACTGCTTGTTCCAGATCATCCCGGCAAATGCCTGACGTTGTACAAGCCGTTCATCCGCGCTCAAGCCGGAGGCATAGGGCAAGTCGGTGTAGAAAGCGTCTGTTTCGGCTCTTCGCATCGCTATCAACGCGTCGAAATCAGCGAAGGGCTTATCCAGCGTCTGGTTAGATAAGCGTAGCCGAAAGGTAACCGATGAATGTGGAGGGATTTCGACGGAATAGTGCGCCGCAGCTTTCGTTCCGATTCGTTTTGGATTTACAGCTTCTTTGTCATGGCTCACAACATAATCGTGAAACCCGTCCTTGAAGCAGCCGGAGGTTTTCTTGAATCCAAATATCCGTTCGGCATTGGTCTCGTTTTCTGTGAACAGTATTTCGGGGTTCTCGTCTGCATACAGAAAATACGTATCCAGATCGGGATGACGAACGGATACAATACCTTCAGCAATTTGGGACAGCTCCGGTTTGATCTCGGTTTTATCCCACGACCAGGTATTCCGAAACCAGGCGTGGGGCAGGACATCAAGCGGGGCGCTTTCCGGTCCTCTGTTATGCGCTGTTATGCACATAAGAATATCCTGAGGGGACGCCTTTGCATATTCTACGAAAATATCAAAATAGCGGTCTTCATCGAAACATCCGGTATCAATCAACTCGTACTCGTCTGCCGTGGGACCGAGGTTATGGTTTTCMRAMMGRMRAARATSGWRKRGAWATRYRYRWKGGGGATATTTATAGAGCATCTTCAAATAGGCATGGCTGGGCAAGGCGTCTAGATAATAGTAATATTCCTTCACATCCTCTCCGTGGTTGCCTTCGCTATTGGATAAACCGAAATATCGCTCCTTTAGAATTGGGTCCCGGTGGTTCCAAAAGGCAACCGAGAGGCATAGTCGCTGCTGATTGTCCGAAAAGCCCCCAATGCCATCTTCGCCCCAACGATACGCTCGAGAACGGGCCATATCAAAGGTAAAGTAGTCCCAATAACTGCCGTCAACGCTGTAATCTTCGCGCACGGTCCCCCACTGACGCCCACTCAGGTATGGACCCCATTCTCGCCACGCCGAATCGGTTAGCCGTTCCTGCTCAGAGATGTTCAAATAAAAGCTCCTATGTGTGCTTAGAATAGTGATTGAGCTGTGCAAAGCTGTTTAAGGCGAAGATACTCACCCAAAGACCATGCCTGGAATGGGCAGCCGTTTGGGGTATGGGGCGCGTCACCTCCGGAAATCTCTGCAAGATGGCCCAAACCATACGATTCCAGCTGCTCCTCCAAGGGTTCCAGAAACTGCCGTCGTACATGCTCTCTATTATCCGGCGTATCCCCATGTATACGAAGCCAAGCTTCACCGAATGCCCCCGTCAACCACGGCCAGACTGTCCCTTGGTGGTACGCCGCATCGCGCTTCTGCGGGGAACCTTCGTAACGAGGCTGATATCCAGGATCCTGCGGTGCCAATGTCCTCAACCCCATCGGTGTCCATAACTCTTTCGTCACGGTTTCTACTATTTTGTGTCCAATGCTTTTCGGCACAAGTGCGCAAGGCAAGCCGCCCACCGCAAGAATTTGATTGGGGCGTAACGATGTATCCATGGTTCCCTCAACATGGTCAACATCAATTACATCGGCGAGATATCCCCTTTTTGCGCACCAGAACCTTTTAATGAAGGATCGACGTGCCTTCTTCAGTATGTCGTTGAATTCGGGTGAACACCGTCGTACCGTCTCCAGCGCGTTCACCCATAGACATTGTAACTCAACAGGCTTTCCAATGCGAGGGGTCACGGCCTTCCCGTCGATTTTGGCATCCATCCATGTTAACGCGAATCCGGAAATCCCGGCAGCCAGCAGGCCGTCGTCGGTTGCGTGAATCCGATAACGGGTTCCACGCATATAGTTCTCTAAARTTGTACACGAGGCATCGCGCAGGGAGCGATTGAAACTATGGCGGGTTTGCTTGGCTTTTCGCGCGGCCTTCATATAGTCATGCGCCGCGATGATGAACCACAGAGGAGCGTCGACCGCCCCGTATTCGGGGGTCGACGTATTGTCGGGGCATACATTGGGAAGCAGGCCGTCTTGCACCATGCCCATCCAGGTCTCCAGAATGCGTCCGGCATCATTGAGTTTTCCCAAGCTGATACACAGGCCCCGCATCGCAATGAAGGTATCCCTTCCCCAATCGGTAAACCAGGGATATCCGGCAACGATGGATAAGCCGTCATCGCGCTTGACAAGGTACTGGCTTGCAGATAGATCCAGCGGCGAGATGGCATCGCGGCGGCATGTTTCATGTTGCCGCAGCTGATCTACATGATCCCAAACGGGTTCCGAATTAATCTTTGGAGTTTGGCCTCCGCTCATAGCAGACAGGGTCATCACGGGGTTTTGCCCGTGATCGGTGAGCTGCCAGGAGAAGCAGCCGGGACTGGCCAGATCTTCCAGAAAATCAAAGCCGCGATGTTTCTCTTCGGTGTATTCGAATTGCTCATACCAATACGGTTCGTGTGTATAGGTTCCATTGGCAGTTAAAATCGCGCTTGGCGATCCGGCATAAGGCTGCCAGCATACCGCTTTCCCGTTATGCATGGGCTCGAAACAAAAGGTCTTGTTTTTCTTCTGGAGGGCATGATAATCACGGCATGCCATGAATGTGCGTATATGGAAACTCGTATCCTTTGGGAGTCCATGGCCTTCCCAATGCAGGACGGATTCTCCCGACTGGCTGGAGATAAAAAACTCTTGACACCATTGCCCTCCGCCATGCAGCGCAAAGGTCCATTTCGGCCATGGGCGATAGGTGAATTCAACGAGGGACGCGCCCTGCACAGGCGTAATAACGCCATCGGCATACCGCTGCTGTGTTAAGAATATCCGCTGCCCTGGTGCTTCCAGCCATGCGTCAAAACCGGCAATCATCACCTTACGGTTTAGCGATGGCGAATCGGCATTCATTAATAAAGCATGGTATCGGCGTGTACGAATACCGCTCACAGTGCCAGTTGAGAAAGCCCCGGCTCCGTCCGTTTCCAGCCATTCATCATTCGGCAGATATTTCATGGGAATACTGTACATTACCTGTTCAGGCAATGCTTCCTCCTATGCCGCTACAATGCCAATGAAGGAACTTTCACCATGTTTCCATGGAGACTCGACTCAAAGTCCCTCAAGATATTTTCATACGTAATAAACGCATCATACGGAGAATCATACGGGCTGAAATATGCGTGCACGTCGCCGTCGGAACACCATTTTGTGCACATGTAGTAGAAATGGTCGGATGTTTGCAGTTTCCGCCATGTGTCAAGAACCTTGGAATTGCCATGCCGAACAACCAGATCCCTCAAGTCATAAATGGTGTTCAGGGCCTTGGTCTGCATTCGATTGCCTCGCCAAGCCGTGATATCGCGTTCCATATCTGCCCAGGAGGTAATGCGATGAAACGGCAATTCTGCGACAGGAGCGCAATCCTGTACCACCTCGGACGGCGTTGCGAATTTCCAATGCGGGTGCTTGAATATTTCAGTCGGAAAGTGTTCCAGGAATTTAAATATACCGGTTGATTCCCACTGATGCTCGCCAAATGTTTCATAATCCATAAAAAGATTGACTACTTCGCCGGCACCGCTGATGTTATGAACCCACCGGGAAAATTTATCCGCTGACAGGGGAAAATCATTCCACTCCCGGTTGGAGAACCGAAAAGCGATGTCATCGGAAAGGCGGTAGTTTTTTAGCAATAGGGATGTATCGGTCCCGGGTATGCGGTAGGTGTAATTGGGACTTCGCCAGTCGAGAATWYCKTMGRYGMMWNTYRSCYRYAASWSYRYGSKAMYYWTKKYSMSCTMMWTSTTGWMYMATTTSRTMGNCYRYATNATNCAATTCCGTATTTCGAAAAACCGTAGGGCGCTGGTGAAATAAACGCTCGATAATACGCCGATGGGCATCAACCTGTTCATCGAATTCTTTCCAGTTATATAACGAAGAGAGTGAATGATAATAGGTTTCGGCCAAGAACTCGACACAGCCAGTCGCGGCCAATCGCTGAAACGACTCCAGCACCTCGGGGGCATAACGCTCGAACTGCTCCAGGGCGACACCCGTAATGGAATAGCTTACGCGAAATCGACCGCCATGGCGCTCAATCAATGCCAAGATGAGTTCGTTGGTCGGCAGATAGCATTTCCGGGCAACTTTACGAACGATTTCCGCATTCGCTTCATCATCGAAATAGGCGTGCTCGCTGCTCCCGTCGAAGTAATCAAATTGACGCAGCCGAAATGGTTGATGAACCTCGAAGTACATACAGACTGACGGCATGGCTTTCTCCTTTACCCTAGCAGGCGCTGGTATATAGTAATTGTTTTAGCGGCAGATGCATCCCACCGTAATCTCTCCAAATCGCCACGGGCCATATCGACCATGTCCGCCCGAAGTTCATCATGTAACAACCCGTTGATAATCAGATTAGCCAAGCGATCCACATCCCAGAAATCGAATTTCAAACTATGGTTGACTACTTCCGACACACCCGATTGTTTACTCACCAACACCGGGACATTGAAATTGATAGCTTCCAGCGCTGAAATACCGAACGGCTCCGAAACGGACGGCATTACATACAAGTTAGCCACCGAAAACATTTCCTCAACGGCTTTGCCGCGTAAAAATCCCGGAAAATAAAAATGATCGGCAATACCGAGGTCGTCGACCCTGCGTTTCATCCGGTCCAGCATATCGCCATCTCCCGCCAGCACAAACAATATGCCAGGGACATGCGGAAGCACTTTAGCCGCAGCGTCCACAAAATAATCTGGCCCCTTTTGAAAGGTCACTCGGCCGAGAAACAGCACCACATGCTTTGTCCAATCCGGGAGTTTGGACCGATTATGCCGTGAAAGTTGTTTTGGGTATAATCCGTTGTGGACGACATGCACTTTATCCGGATCTACGCCGTGTTGTCGGCAGATGATGCCTTTCGTATAATGACTTACCGCGATAACTGCGTCGGCACTGCTTATGCCCTCGGCCTCCAACTCATGAATTTTTCGGTTTATCCCATTGGTTCCGCTTCGATCACACTCCAAGCTATGGACATGAACGACCAACGGTTTACCGGTCATACGCTGCAACGCCACACCGGCAGGAAACGTCATCCAGTCATGGGCATGAATCAAATCAAATTCAATGTCACGACATACATCAAGTGTATTTTCTGTAAAACGCATTACTTCAGAGAAAATATCATTGCCGTACTGATCCGATCCTTTTGACGGGGACGGGCCGGATTCCAAGGTGGTTTGTGGGGTTAAAGCGGTTTCGCTCCATTCCTCGGCATATTGTTCCTSTGTCCAGTAAGGGTTCAAGAGCGCCGGAATGAGATGTCTGCGTATACGACGCTCGCCCAGCGATTCCCCTACCGTATGGCATACGGGAACAGAAACATCCACCAACGTCATATGTTCTGTTATCTCATCACCGGACACATGAGGCATTACGAACTGAATGTGAACACCCTGATCCGCTATCGCCAACGTCAGGCCTTCGCACGCCGTACCCAACCCACCCGAGATATGAGGGGGATATTCCCAACCTAGCATTAGAACATTCATAACCTCAGCTTTCCCGAAGATAAGCGCACAGACGCGTGGAAGAATGGTACAACAATGAAATACAGGAAGCAATTATTGTGCCGATCATTACATCCAAGCCCAACACCCTAATTGTGACGAAAGTTTGAGCCAGTCTACACGAGGAATATGTAAATTCGATTAAGAATTTTCACCATTTATGCTAAGAAATTTCACCAAAAAGTTCCCATTGATCCTTATTGGCACTTTTCAGGAACACCGCCAATGCAGCTCTAACCAGGAAAATAGGCCTTAACAATATATTGCTGCAACATGCGTTGTGTGTTGAAAAATGAACCATTCAGGGCAATAGCATGTCTCATAATGCTTATATAGCTGTCCCTTTCAGAGTAATACATCGGAACGACGACTGATTCAAGCTTGTCGTACAGGTTGTGTGCATCACTATCCCATCGTTCCCGACCTTCTTCCACAGGCATATCACCATCAATGGCCCAACCGGTTATCCCTTCAATACATCCTTCCAGCCACCAGCCATCGAGTATGCTCAAGCTGGGCACCCCATTCATAGCAGCTTTCATGCCGCTCGTTCCCGAGGCTTCAAGGGGCGGCTGGGGCGTATTCAGCCACACATCCACACCTGACACGAGTATTTTCGCCAAATCCACATCGTAATTTTGCAAGTAAGCAATTTTTACAGAATCTTTAAGCATGTCTCGGATTTGATATATCCGCTGAATAATCTCTTTACCCGACTCGTCTCCAGGATGGGCTTTACCGGCGAAAACAAGCTGAATGGGGCCTGCTTCGGCCGATATCCTTTTGAGTCGTTCCACGTCGCTTAAGGGCAATAACGTCCGTTTATAAGGGGCGGCCCGGCGGGCAAACCCGAGGGTTWAATGATTGATGTCAAAACCCGCATTCGTTTCCCGATTAATATAATCCAACAATACCCTTTTAGTGAGCTCGTGGGCCTTCCATACTGCTGAATCAGGTATGGATAACGCAGAGCGTAAGCTATACGAGTCCTGCCGCCATCCCGGGATGTGCGTATCGAACAATTTCTGAAACGGGGCCGATATCCATGTAGCCGCATGAACGCCGTTGGTGATGGAATCAATTTTATATCCCGCAAACATATGCTGGGATATTTCTTTGTGTTTACGCGCAACACCATTAACATAATGGCTCAGATTCAAAGCCAGATACGTCATGTTGAACCGATCCCCGCAGCACAGCAGATCATGGTGCTCCTGATAATCAGGCGAAAGCCCAATAACCCGTTTCGCGAGATCCATAGAAAATGTGTCGTGACCCGCTTCCACTGGCGTGTGCGTCGTAAATATACATTGCCGTCGAACAGAATCGATATCTGTTGTGGTCAGCTGTTCACGTCCTGCTGCCCGCTTCGCCTCCTCCAATAACTCAATACCTAGCAAGCTCGCGTGCCCTTCATTCATGTGAAATCGTTTGATCGCCGTATATGCGAGAGCCCGAAGCATCCTAACACCCCCGATTCCCAGGATCATTTCCTGACACAATCGATAATAATAATCACCACCATAGAGCTTGTCAGTGAGCGTGCGGTCCCAAGGTTCGTTCTCCGGCAGATCAGCATCAAGGAGAATAACCGGCACTTCCGAGCCATCGCTGCCGCATATGTTGTATTGCCAAGCGCGTATCGTGACCTTCCGACCGTCGATCACCATGTCGACACGCGGGTCCAATGCTATAAGATAATCCTCCGGCACCCACGAGACGGTGTCTTCCGTCTGCCAGCCGGTCTCGTCCAGACGTTGATAAAAATAACCTTTCCGGTGGATGAGCGAAACAGCAAGCATTGGGATAGCCATATCTGCAGCCGCTCGAATCGTATCCCCAGCAAGAATACCGAGACCGCCTGCATACGTGGGCATAGCCGGGTTCAACGCTATTTCCATCGAAAAATAAGCTATTTTGCGTGCCATACTCATCTTGATGCAAACCTCAAGCTCTCGTGATGTCCAGTGCCTACGGGAATAGAAATGGAACCTGCTACTTTTGGCTATGAGCGATAAGAAACCAAACCTAAAGTGTAATCGTTTTCCTAAGCCTAATAATAGCGATTAGTTTTACACCCTTCAATCTAATGCACATGTCCACCTGCTGCTTCCTCATCTATTGAGAAAAGTGGAAAAAGTCTTGTGAATTGATACTATTACACTGAAACCCAATCCCAAAGCTCGACCCGTTTGATCGGGCCTTCAGCGTAAGGAGATACTATCATGGTCGCTGACATCGCTACTTCGTATATACGTCCTTTCGATACTCTCTCGATAAGCGATATCGGTTTGGTGGGCGGGAAGAATGCATCGCTTGGTGAGATGATTCGGAGTTTGAAAAGTAAAAAAATACCGGTGCCGAGCGGGTTCGCCATCACCTCAGCCGCGTATTGGGATTTTCTTGAGCACAATGAACTAAAGGAACTTATTCAAGCGCAGCTTACAAGTTACGAAAAAGGTGAAAAATCGCTGAGGACAATCGGGAGAACAATCCGTCGTTTAATTCAGAGTGCTGAGATTCCACCGGATGTACGGACCGCAATCCGTAAAGCCTATCGAGAACTTTGCGAAGACCACGGGGCGAAGCGAAGCGATGTGGCCGTTCGGAGCAGTGCTACAGCGGAAGATCTTCCCGAGGCAAGTTTCGCCGGTCAGCAGGAGTCATATCTCAATATCTGCGGACCCAAAGCCCTGCTGGAGAGTTGTCGTCTATGTTACGCATCCTTGTTCACCGACCGGGCCATCATATATCGAATTCACCAAGGATTCGATCACATAAGCGTTGCTTTGTCCATTGGCGTCCAAAAGATGGTTCGCTCGGATAGGGGCTCTGCCGGAGTCATGTTCACTATAGATACGGAAAGCGGATTCCCAAATGTTGTTGTGCTCAATGGCTCTTGGGGATTGGGTGAAAACGTAGTGAAAGGCTTGGTCACACCCGATGAGTTTCGGGTTTTTAAACCTCTACTGGACGAAAAATCCTGCCGCCCGATCATCGAAAAACGCATGGGGAGCAAGAAACAAAAATTGGTTGAGGGTGTTTTTTATGTAGCCAAGAGTGATTCAGTATGATATTGAGTGTAGCTTGCGTGGAAAATAGCATGAACGAGTTGGAATTGCAACAGTGAATTTTGAATTAATAACACAGTCATCCCATAGGAAGTTTTCCATCGGTGTAAGTCGTTGCGATGATAGGGTGGTTTTATCGTTTATGTGATTTTTCAATATTGAATTTATTGG
>NVWG01000132.1 GCA_002746185.1 Candidatus Hydrogenedentota bacterium | reverse complement strand
GGAATTCTGGAAGTGCCGGAGATGATCTCAAGTTGGCGAAGTTCGGGGAAGTATGATTCGGCAGTGTACGACAATTGGATGTTTGTGCAGTCCTCGCACGCGATCGACTTGTTTCGTTTTCTGCTCGGTAATGTTAAGAGCGTCAAGACCATCAACGTCCCGAAACCGGATTGTCAAAACGCGGCGGCGAGTTTCAATTCCCTTGTCGAATTCGAAAGCGGCGTGTCCGGGCACATAATGGCTCTCTGGGATGTGCATCCAAGATGGCGAATGCGAATCGTCGCTGAACGAGGCTCAATCGAATTCGACGGGCTGGAAACGGCATATTTTTGTAACAGTCTGAATGAGCGAATCGCCGTGCCGATTGATCAAATCGATACGGAATATCAATCGATCATTGATGAACTACAGCCGGATGGTTGGGATTTTTTCCTTTTCGATTATGTGCGTGGTGATATCGATATTAAGTTGAACGCCGAAAACCTGGCTCACTTAATCGGACTGCTGGATACGGTGACGGTGCCTGACTATCATTTGGCTATTGTTGGCGGATCGATGGGTGGAATTGTTACCCGTTGTATGTTCGTGCAGGAAAACTCCGATATGGGCGTCGATACCTTTGTCTCGCTGGACTCCCCTCATCACGGCGTTTACCCCAGTCCTTGGGTAGAAGACTTGGCCCAGATTTTTCTTGATGTCGAAGCCGCACGCCAAATGACGAATGGCAGTCCCGAATRCAATGATCTCTATGGGTACATGGAAGGCGTCGAAAATTCCCCTGGCTGGATGGCGACGAATATCAACCCCATGGCTACATTGGCGATAGCATTGAGCAACGGTGAGTCCTTTTGGCAAGAGTCCTGGTGGGATTTGCTGGTGCACACGAATTTCCATACCATCAGTTCCTTCGTGGAAGCAGAGGGTCTCACTTCGGATTTCATGCCGTACCATTCGGTATGCAAATTCGACAATCTATCCTTTAATCTGTGGACTGGCTGGTTCGAAAATTTCTACTGGTATAACTCCACCGCGACATCCTATTTCGATGCCAAACAGGCAAATCCGAGAACCGTGCACGGCGCACCGGCATTTTCTATTCAACAGGCAGTAGACTTTATTGTGGCAAATGCGCCAGCTCCATAAATCCTGAATATGAAGTGAAATTGAACGAACACCGTGCGAATGCATATTACTATGCATTCGCACGTTATGTGTATGAACAGGAATCCCATTGAAGCCTTATCAAAAATATGTCGCAACGATTGTACTGTTGWTACTCGCAATTGCTCTCGCCTGGTATTCTTTTCCAAGCAAATCCGTACCTGCAACCATCACCCCGGTCAGCGAGCAGGGACGAACCGGGCCAGGCGATTCCCTCGGTATATCAAAAACATATTCAGAAGTAGACGACTCAGCGGAAAATCCCCCGCCGCCGGATGAACCAGACGAATTTGCCACGGTCATCGGAAAAGTTGTGCGAGCCGATACCGATGCACCGATTACGAATTTTCGGATAGTCCGACTTGACCGCCCCCCCGAGGGCCGCGCACAATGGCGCGGTATTCTGGGGGCAGACGGTCCGAACGCAGGAATATTAGGAAAAGTAACAATAGAATGGAAAGAGATCGATTCATTAGAAGGGCGTTTCGAACTGAATGACATTCCAGGAGATAAACCGTTCTCTCTGGCAGTAAAAGCAGATCTCTTCGAAGCAACCCATATCTCCGTCCCTGCAATTGCCCCAGCCGCTTCACGCGACAATATCGTCATCTCGTTGGAACCCGTCACAGGTTTCCAAGGCCATGTAAGAAATATGAGTGGTCAGCCCATTTCCGGAGTGGCCATTCGACTAGGCGAAACCAATTCCGGACGCATGATCGCCCGAACAGATCGAGAGGGATATTTTCGCGCCGTAGAAGTAGACGAAACGGATCTGACTATCTTTGTTCACCACGCCGAGTATCTCCCCTCCGTGCTCGTTATTTCTCTCAGGCCACGAGAACTGGTGGACGTTCAAATACTTTTGAACTCTGGGGGAAACATCGTTGGGTCAGTTCGACTAGGGAAGTTACCCATGCCAAACGCCCACATCGCACTAAGCGATCCGCGTCAAATCATTAAGGCAGTCAGAACGGATTCGCAAGGGATGTATCGTATCTCCGGCATTCTACCGGGCGAATTGGAAATGTCTGTCCGGAATCCCGAAAACGATGATGATTCACGTCGCGTGCTGACACGTCAGGTGGTGGTTGAGGAGGGTCTGGAGACTCGTGCCGATTTCGATTTCGCTGGATCGCTAAGCAGCATAGGCGGTTTGATCATAGTAGGCGATCACCCCGCTGCCGCTGGGCTCGTGCGAGTCGAGCACTTTTCGGATAGCGGTGATTCATCGACGGTGGCTCGTGTCCAATCCGATGGCACCTACCACATTGAAAGCGTCCCCAACGGCCGAATTCGAATGAAGGTTATGGCSSAGGGAGCAGACGGACTCCAGAGAGGGAGGCAACTCGAAATCRACATAGCGGATGGGGAGGAGTATCGTCAAAACATCACCTTCAATGGAAACGGAATAATCGAATATACCGTAACGAATTTCCCTCCCGGCATGAACGCATCGGTCATGCTTCTGGCGGGTAAAGCAACGTTCGATGTAAACAACCGCAATCAACGTACAGCACTTCAAGAGCGAATGGTGCTGAGCACGGTGTTAACCGATAACGGCAATTTTAGCTTGAACGACATCGAACCTGGTGCCTATACACTGATAGTCTTTCCGGCGAGCGAGAATCCAGCGCAAGTTTTCGACAAGGACATAAAAATCTACCCGCTTGTCGTGGAGAACAATATACCCAGCACGGTATCTATCGAGTATTAGGCAAGGTCGAAATTAGACGTTCGTGTACAACGTGCCCTCCAAAAACCCAAAGGCGTGCGCAGGATTTTCATTCCAAAACATACTCAGATTTTGGTGATTCACAAACGGGACATCCCCATGTGTCAAGAAGGTCGCGGAACACAACTCCAACTTCAATACCTCCTGCCGGGTCCCCGTATTGGGGGTCATATTGCGTTCCGCATTGCTGGCATGCCATAACCGACTGGTTTATTGTTGAAATTTGTTGGGTAATGGGTTGCTCCAATGTTATCCCGCCGACATTGTGTCCTTCGATTACACGCTTCATCTCGTCGATAAGCTGCGAAACGGAAAGTCCACTTCGTATCTTTCGTAATCCGTTAACCAAAAGATCTGGATTCTTGGCACCATACAGGTTATACCGTGGAAATAGACGATCCCATAGATGAAATTTCCAAGGCTCACGTTCTATCCGAATCGTCGATTCCCCACAACTTATCGTGCTTAAAAAGGAAATGCTTAAACCCGAAGCATGACAGCGGTCTTCCACCAATCTTTCGAGTACTTTTCGTGCAATATTTCGGGATTCTTCATCGTCTCCAACAAGACACTTGGTGGTGATCTCCATGGGATACATAGCAAGTTGAAACCTCCCCACCAACTGCCGCCATTGTTTCACATCTTTTGTTGAGATATTCGGCGCGAGAATGGAACGATAGGGAGTCAACGCAATCATCCCTACATGTTCAGATCGAGCGAGCAAGCAAAGTTCGAGAAGGAATTGCGCGGAGACATTCCCCCATTGAGGATAGATAGCTATGCAAGATCGCCCCCCGGATGACATAGACTGAATACCGACTAAGGCTTCTTCACTGCCTGCTGGGATCGGCGGCGGCTCCTCCATGGGTATCATGACATGGTGAAATTTCTCTTTGATAAGTTCAAGAACTTTTATCCGTGACAACGTACCACTATGCTTCGTTTCCATGTCAAGAGATCGTATAAATGATGGGGATGATTCAGTTGGCAATGCCCACGGTAAAAAGACGATTGACCCGCCGTCGCCGCGCATAGCAACACGCCAGTAGTAGGGGACATTGCTGGCCACCAGCGTCACATCACCCATATATGTCGGCAAATACGATTGGCCTCCATCCGACACGCCCAGTGAAAAATGGTGTATTGGTGGTGCTTTGTCGAGAACCTCCTGAAAGGCACCTAAGGATAGCCAGTCGAAACTTTTGCAGCAGTCCACCACGCCCGCGGTAGACATGATTGATACAGTCGATTCTTCATTGCCGATCAACGACAGTTCCTGAATGGGAGATACATCCACCGATTCTGGAAATTCCAACTCTAGCTGCTGGCACGATATCAGTCTCAATTTTCCATCTCCCCGTGCCAGGCTTAACTCGGCAATAGATCTTAGGGCGTTGATCGAGACCAGCCCGCCGGGAAAAGATGTCCGGTATGTGAAAATAGATTGGCTCATGGTGATATCGTTTCCAAAATGTCAACTCGACTTCTATTGAGGATGGATACCAATTCGTTACGACAGCTTCCGCAGCCCGTACCCGCACAGGTTTCTCTTCCAATCGATTCCAGATCATCGCATCCAGACGCGATAGCATTCTCGATGTTCTCTACTCCAATGTTGTAACAGGAGCACACGATCTGCCCCTTAGGCTGTATAGAATTACCTTGATTCCCGCGCAATAGTGTCCATCGAATATCTTCCAGTTCGGTTTGTTTTTCAATAAGCCCCTTGAACACTGCCATTTCATTTCCATTACCGACGAGAATGGCGCCCATCAGTTTTCCACCGCGCACACAGCATTTCTTGTAATACCTAGCCGTCTTGTCCAAGACGGTGATTTCTTCTGTATCCTCGTCCTGCATAACGGGATTGCCGACAGTGCTCAATGAAAAATCTCTAATTTTCAAAATGTTCAAGGGCGTTGTACCGTCGTACGTTCGTATTTTGTCACCCGAGATATGTGCTGCAGCCACCTGGGCCTGCTCCTGTGCGGCAGGCGTCGTACCATATACTCTAGTCAATACCTCCGCCACTTCTCCAATGGCATAAATAGACGGATCATTTGTATTCAATGTTGCATCAACAACGATTCCGCGGCGGACATTCAGGCCAGCCGCAGAGGCCAGTTCTGCATTGGGCACAATACCGGTGGCAATGCATACCATGTCGCAGGAGAGACGTCTTCCAGAACGCGTTTGGAGTCCGGTGACGTGACCATTGCCGTAGTATCGGATGACGCCGTCGCTCATGAGTACCTGGATTCCCCGGTCTTCCAGTTCCTCCTGTAGCAGGTCGGAAGCGACATCATCTATAACGCCACGCATCAACGTAGCCGAGCGATGGATCAGGGTACAGTCCGCGCCTAAATCATTCAGCGCGTCTGTCAATTCAATTCCCAGTATTCCTCCGCCGATTACCACTACTTCTGTACACGGCTCTACTTTACCGCGTAATCGCTCGGCATCTTCGCGATTTCGAAGCGTGAACACGTTGTCCATATCCGTCGGTGTGCCCAAGGGAACAGCAGGGCGGCTGCCCGTCGCCAGCACCAGCACATCATAGACTACAGCAACCCCTTCGACAGTGACTACTCGCTTTACTTCACGATCTATGAACGCGATACCCGGTCCGGGATGGTACGTAACCTTCAGCTTATCCAGCAGTTCATTACCGGAGAGGCACAATTCATTCCAGCTTCGCGTACCTTTTATATAGTCAGGTAGAAGAACGCGATTGTAAAACGGCTGGTTTTCGTCCCCGAACACCTCTATCGAATCGGTCTTGTTATGCGAACGATACGCCTGAATAAATTCAAAGGCAGAAGCACCAGCTCCAACTACGACGATTTTTCGGATTGGAACCGTAACGGGTTGTATAGACACTGCTGCATATTTAAAATCAGGCTGTTTTGATATTGGATCGACCCGGTCACTCGTAATGTTGTTTGCTCTCCCCCGGTCATTTTCTACAATTTTCCCCCAATGCATAGGTAGAAACACGCAACCCTGCTTAATTTTCGATGTCACCTGAACTCGTGCTTCAACATATCCACGATCATTCTCTATTTTCGCKWTTGCACCRTCCATCAAATCAAAGCGCTGCGCATCGTCGGGATGAATTTCCACATAGGGAGCGTCAATGTGCTGGCGCAGCCGAGACACTTTTCCAGTACGCGTCATCGTATGCCACTGATCCCGTATACGTCCTGTGGTGAGTATGACTGGATAAAGTTCTGAGGTTTTTTCGGATCGTATTCCTGGAGTCACCCCATGGAGCTGCGCCTTTCCGTCCACCGTCGCAAAAACCCCATCTTCAAATAACCGCGTGGTGCCTGGATGATCTGGATGGGGACACGGCCATTGCAGCGAACCCTGCTTCAGGCGGTCGTAACTCATCCCGCTCATGTCGATGGGTGTGCCYTTTGTTARYCCGACGTGTTCGTCGWACACATTACTTTCATTTTCGTAGGAAAACGATTYRCCCCATCCCATTTTTTCCGCAAACCGACACAATATCTCCACATCGGGCAGTGCCTCGCTTGGAGCATCGACCACTTTCGGTAAATACACCACCCCGCGTTCCAAGTTGGTCATGGTACCTTGTTTCTCTAACCATCCCGCTGCAGGCAATACAGCATCGGCATAAGGCACCGTGTCCGAACGATCTGAAATATCCTGTACTACAACAAATCGGGCCTTTTTTAACGCACGTTCGGTCAGGTGTGCATTCGGAAGACTCACAGCCGGATTGGTACATATTATCCAGATGGCCTTGAGCTTACCCGTATCCAAACCGTGAATCATTTCAGGAGCCATTAATCCCGGGGACTCCGAAATAGACGGTACTCCCCAGTAATCGGCTACAAATTCGCGTTGTTTCGGATCGAATAATTCTCGGTGAGCGGCCAGTAAGTTCGCCATCCCCCCCACTTCGCGACCACCCATAGCGTTCGATTGACCTGTCAATGAAAACGGGCCCGATCCCGGCTTTCCAATTTTTCCTGTTATGAGCGACAGGTTCAAAAGTGCCAAATTCTTGTCTACACCKGAYGCRCTYTGRTTGAGTCCCATGGCCCAAAATGACAGGAATGATTTTGACTCGCCTATCCACCGTGCAGCCGTCCTGATATCGYYTTCMGGTACASRACACRTYCTGGCAGCTTCTTCCAAGGTGTTGRCRAAGACAGCCTCTCGCATCTCTTCATACCCGTTAACATGTTTCCTTAAAAATTCATGGTCTATTAGATCTGCCTCAATCAAGCATCGCGCGATAGCGTTATATAAGGCTACATCGGTACCCGGTTGAATCTGTAAATGCAGATCGGCCAGCGCACAGGTGTCTGTTTCTCGCGGATCCACTACGATCACTTTCGTATCCGGATTCGCCATTTTTCGCACTTCCATCCTTCGATAAACGATGGGATGACACCATGCCGGATTCGCCCCGGCAATAAAAAAGCAATTGCTTACATCGATATCTTCGTAGGATGTAGGAACCAGATCGTCTCCCAAGGCCTTCTTATACCCCACGACAGCACTGCTCATACATAGCCGAGAATTCGTGTCAATGTTATTCGATCCGATGAAACCTTTCATCAGCTTATTCGCAATATAATATTCTTCCGTAAGCATCTGCCCGGAAACATACATCCCTACAGAATCCGGCCCATGCTGCGTAATAATCGATTTGAATACCCGCGCCACGCGATCCAGGGCTTCATCCCATGTTGCACGTTTCAGAGGATGAGCCCGGCTATACCTTACCTGGGGAAATAACAGACGGTCACTATGATCGGCAACTACGTTATGCAGGTAGCGACCTTTTGAGCATAGCAGACCCTCGTTTACGGATGACTGTACGTCCCCCTGAAGAGACAGTTTACCGCGCCGATCTTTCAAAATCTCGACACCGCAGCCTACACCGCAATACGAACACGTTGAGCGATATGTAGTTGTTTCCTTTTTCATAATTTTCTACTACGATACGCCTTCCGTTGCTGGTCTCAATGTCTCCAACCGTTGAAGATCTTCCCTAGCTTGCGTCTCATCGGCCTCGCTGAAACGAAGCTGCGTTGTAATGGCTGCACAGACTAATACCACCGCGCCCATAATGAGCAGTGCCGTTGACCAACTTAATGCCTCGGTTTTAAAAAGGAATCCAGCGCAAACGGCTCCAAAATTTCCGCCTGCCCCCACAATACCCGCCACGGAACCTAAAGCCCGCTTGTTAATGAACGGCACAATGGAGAACGTCGCTCCCTGAGCCATCTTCACAAAGAGGCTGAAAATAATCATGGTCACCACGGCAAACCAAAGCATGCTGGCTTGGGAGAAAAGCATTAGCGTCACTCCTTCAAGAGCCAGTACCGATGCCAACAGCCCAACACGGCCACGCAATCCCCAGCGTTTGCCAAGTCTGTCAGCGAAAACACCCCCCAATGTTCGTGCAAAAATATTCATCAAGCCAAAACACGCCGCAACWGCTCCWGCTGCCATCAAGCTCAASCCAAAATCGTCCATAAAATACATAACYGCAATGTTRTTWATCGTRAGYTCCACGCCAAAACACGCGCCGTATACCAGGAAGAGCGACCATACTCGCGAATCACTACAGGCTTCCTTGAAACTGCCTTTTACCGCTTCTTTTTTGGGGAGCAATCCTTGCTTACGCAGCTCGCGAAAGTTACCTTCTGGCGTATCTTGGGTAAACCGATAATATGCCAGACCTGTTAGCAGACAAATAAATCCAGCCACCACCATTCCTGCACGCCAAGCACCCGCCTCGCTGAACCCAATAGCAAGTAGTCCTGCAAAAATCAACGGCATGATGATCTGTGTCGCACCGCTACCCATGTTTCCCCATCCTGCAGTCGTTGCATTCGCGGTGCCTACCACATTAGGCGCGAACATGATTGATGTATGATATTGCGTAATGACGAATGACGCGCCTATTCCGCCGATGGCCAATCTGAAAAGCAGCAGTGTTTCGTAACTATGGGCCAGTCCTACACCCATCACCGGAATGGAGCACACCACCAACAAGCATGTATAGGTCAATCGAGGGCCAAAGCGATCACAGCACCACCCTACAAAAATCCGTGCCACAATCGTCATCAACACAGATGCGATGATGGTGTTACCAATCTGTTCTTTGGTTAGACTAAATTCATCTCGAATGACTGCCATGAGCGGTGCCATTCCGAACCAGGCGAAAAAACATAGAAAAAAAGCGAACCAAGACATGTGAAATGCCCGCATCTGAGGGGTCGTAAAATTAAATAAATCAATTCGCGTAGCTTTTTGGGATTCCACTGAGTAACTCCTTGATACTCGAACGAAAATTTGGGAAACGTACGTCCCCGCTCTGTCACCAAATGCACGAACTGTGCCAATATGCCTTTATCAGGAAAATATCTAATAAAAAGCCAGCAAATGGAGGTAATCCAATGTCAACGACCCGAATTACAAAGGAATAGATAATAATGAATTATTACATTATCGTATATCATAATATGTAATAGTTCCAAAATGTATTTATTTATATCAGTGAAGCTGCCCGATTCCGTGTCTAATGCACAACCAATTCATAAAGAATCTCCTATGTAGATTGATTGTTCTACTTGTTCTTTCAGTCACTCTCCCTGTGATTATATTTCTGGCACAACCTTTGCGTTAAGGACGGCATTGAACCAAATAGCTGTCAGCAGCGGGAAACAGAATAGTGAGCGAAGAAAAAAAGAAATTAGTCGTTATCGGTAACGGAATGGTAGGCCATCGCTTTTGCGAAAAACTTGTAGAGCTTGGTGCCATGGAATACTTCGATGTTATCGTTTTTGGTGATGAACCACGTCCCGCGTATGATCGCGTACATCTAACATCGTATTTTGAAGAAGGCAAGACGGATGAGGATCTGTTCCTCTGCRGTAAGGACTGGTATATCGAAAATGGAATTGATTTACACATTGATGAGAAAGTTACAGATATTGATCGTGAATCTAAAATCATCCATACAAATAAAGGCTCAGCCTTTTCTTACGACTACGCTGTATTGGCCATGGGATCCGCAGCTTTTATTCCACCTATACCCGGCATTAAAAAAGAAGGTGTATTCGCATACCGCACTATTGATGACTTGGATCGGATCAGTAAATATGCAATGAACGCGAAAWCCGCKGCGRTTATGGGTGGCGGYTTRCTCGGACTGGAGGCCGCAAAAGCCGCTATAGATTTAGGTTTGAAGACGCATGTAGTAGAGTTCGCCCCACGTCTAATGCCGCGTCAATTGGATGATACTGGCGCAGCTCTGTTGAAAACGAAAATCGAAGCCATGGGGGTAGACGTTCTCCTGTCTCGACAAAYCTTGGCAATTTTGGGTGAGGATACGATAGACAGCCTCCTCTTCGCAGGCGGAGACACGTTGGATGTGGATATGCTGATAGTCAGTGCAGGTATCCGTCCGCGGGATGAATTGGCACGATCTTGCGGAATCGACGTTGGAGAGCGCGGTGGAATAATAGTGGATGATACCCTTTGCACCAATGATCCTAGAGTTTTCGCTATTGGTGAAGTGGCACTGCATGATGGCTCCATCTACGGACTGGTAGGTCCTGGCTATCGTATGGCAGAAGTTGCAGCATCCAACCTTATGGGAGATTTCCTTGAATTTACGGGCTGGGACATGTCCACCAAATTGAAATTGATGGGAGTGGATGTAGCGAGCTTTGGCGAGGCATTTCAACAAGACGGGATGCAGGAGATCCATGTACACGATGAAGTGGGCGGCGTGTATAAGAAGCTTGTTATCGATCCCGAAACSAATACGTTGCTGGGYGGGATTCTGGTRGGGGATGCTTCCGAGTATGCACGTTTTTTACACCTGACCAATACGGCTGAGCCTACTGTTGGTTCTCCGGCGGATCTTATTTTCGGGAGTGCAGAATCCGATTTACAAAGTGCCGCCGATCTACCGGATTCCATGGCGGTATGTTCATGCAATAACGTCACAAAAGGAGATATATGTTCGGCCATCGAACTGGAGAACTTGGCTACACCTTCCCAAATAAAGAAATACACCCAAGCAGGCTCCGGATGCGGCGGATGCATACCGCTGGTCACAGACATCCTGATTGCGAAACTGAAAGCATCGGGTCAAGACATCAAACAGGTTGTATGTGAGCATTTCGGATTTTCACGTCAGGAATTACTTGGCATTATCAAAGTGAAAAATATCCGCACCTATGAGGATTTACTGGAACAGTTTGGTACAGGCGATGGGTGCGAAGTTTGTAAACCGCTGGTTGCGTCTATATTAGCAAGCACCTGGAACGACCCGATTCTGAATCACGACACGATACAGGATACCAATGATAAATTTCTGGCGAACATACAACAGGGCGGGACGTATTCCGTAATTCCCCGCGTTCCCGGCGGCGAAATAACGCCAGATCACTTGATTGTGCTGGGGCAGATCGCGAAAAAATTTGATCTATACTGCAAGATAACCGGGGGGCAGCGATTGGGTATGCTTGGTGCGCACGTTGAGCAGCTTCCTAAAATATGGGCTGAGCTTATCGCCGCAGGTTTTGAGAGCGGACACGCTTATGGAAAATCATTACGTACGGTAAAAAGCTGCGTCGGAACGAGTTGGTGCCGATACGGAGTACAGGACTCAACCAGCCTGGCCATCGAAGTGGAAAACCGATACAAAGGCCTGCGCTCACCTCACAAACTGAAATCGGCTGTATCCGGATGTACCCGTGAATGTGCCGAGGCCCAAAGCAAAGACTTTGGATTCATTGCCACGGAAAAGGGCTGGAATGTATACGTCTGCGGTAACGGAGGCAGTACCCCGCGTCACGCCGACTTGCTCGTAAGCGATGCAGCCAAAGAAGACGCCATAAAATACGTCGACCGATTTTTGATGTACTACATTCGCACCGCCGATCCGTTATCCCGCACAGCGCGTTGGGTAGAGAAACTGGAAGGCGGTATCGAGCATATTCGAGATGTGGTTATCCACGACTCACTGGGAATCGCCGAGGACATGGAGAGGGAGATGGAAGCCCTGATTCAATCGTATACATGTGAATGGAAAGATGTTATTGAAAACCCGGAGAAACAAAAACGCTTTCACCATTTTGGAAATGATGCTGCTGTTGACGAGACGGTGCATTTCGTATCTGAACGGGGGCAAAAACGGACACCGAATTGGGAAAGGGATCTTATTCCAACTGATACCATCAGCGACGGCGATGCCATACGTGTCCTGAAAGGTATGGAAGGCAACAACGAATGGTGGAATGCRGGGTYGGTATCCKCATTTCCCGAAAACGGSGGYGTCGCATTGAAATATGGGAATACTCAAATTGCATTGTTCCACTTCGCCACAAAAGGAACATGGTATGCCACACAGAATCTGTGTCCCCATAAGCGGGATATGGTGCTCGCGCGAGGGCTGACTGGGGATATGGAAGGAGTGCCCAAAGTCGCATGTCCTCACCACAAAAAACAGTTCTCACTCGAAACGGGCGAATGTCTGACTGGAGATCCTTATAAAATTCAGACCTTTCCCGTTAAAATAAAAGACGGCAGGGTGTATATACAATTGCCACCGAAAGATGCATTGCATTCTTCTGTCTGCGAGTCCGAGGCTCCATGCCGGGTTCCAGTCGAGAACATAACCGTCGGCGTATAATTCGTGAATGTGAGGGTTGAGGATTCATATACTATTTATGTTGAAGCGACCGACTGAAATCGGACATGTAAACCGGGAATCAAGCTGCGTATTAGTGTAGATGTTCCTTGGATAATTTATAGCCACGTATACATCAGGTTTACTATCCGATCTTTTTGGAACACTGCCTTTTGACAAAATCGTTAAAATTACCTACAATGATTTTGAATACATTGATGACACCCACGCACAGGAGAACTTCCGATGATGCATAAATTCAAGCAAGGCACTATTCTCTCCATCGCAGGACTGCTGATGGCTGTATCTTTTCTTTCGTCGGCGTTCGGCGATGATACCAATGATTCGACTAGTATCCCCCAGTCTGTAGCTGGCGATCTGAGCGATCTGAGTTCGAAAGCCGCGCAACTTCAATCCGCGCTCGGGAAAGAAGGGCAAACTGCCAAGAGCAATTCCGCCATGGCCATGAAAGGCTCTGACAGCAAGAAAGAATCGGCGAAGATGGATATGGCGGATAAAGACGATATGTCCAAAATGAGCACGATGAAAAAAGACGCCATGGCCGATATGAAAAAAATGGACGGCAAAGACATGAAGGCCATGAGCAAGAAGAAAATGGGTGAAATGGCTGACAAAGACATGAAGTCCATGGACATGAAAAAAATGGGGCCGAAAAAGATGGCCCGCATGAAAGCCATGAAAAAGAAACGTATGAATATGATGGGTCGCATGCCGGAGAGCGCGGGCATGTCTGTTCCGTCGTCTCTCCCGGGATTTCCAGGTGCGTCTCACATCTATCATATAGGCGGCACAGGATTCTTTCTGGATCACCCGGAACACATTACGTTGACCGTGGAGCAGCAGTCCATGCTTGGTAAGATAAAAGAAAAGGCTTTACTGGCGGACAGCACTCTGGAACGAGAAATTGAAGAAGCGGAACAGGCATTGTGGGTTCTCACAGGCTCCGACTCACCGGATATCAAGCAAATAGAATCTAAAATCCGCGAGATAGAAAAACTCAAGAGTGATCGAAGACTGGCGTTTATCCGCGACGTGGGAAAAGCCGCCGCCGGACTCACCGATGAGCAGCGAAAAACGCTCGTCGGGGAATACTCCCCAGAGTAATGGAACCCGATGCCGTCATTGTCGTCGCGGTCACGATACTTGGGTTCGGAATCATCTCGAGGCGATTACGCCACACCATCATAACCCCTCCCATGGTTCTGGTAGCCTTCGGTTTTTTGCTCAGCAAAAGCACGACGGTATTCACGGATCTCTCCCCTCAGAGTTCCGATGTGTCTGTCCTCGCCGGGTTGACGTTGGTTGTAATCCTCTTCACCGATGCAGCACGGATAGATATCGGGTTGCTGCGCCGGGAGCATAGACTGCCTATACGACTGCTGACCATCGGGCTCCCTCTTACCATTATATTGGGCATCGTTACGGCGAAACTCATCTTTCCGGAGTTCAGTTTATGGCAGGCAGCGGTACTGGCGGCTATTCTGGCTCCGACGGATATCGCTCTGAGCAATTCTTCAGTTGCAGAGAACGCAGCTGGCGCTGTGGTCGGTACGCTGAGCACGACCGACGTCGATGCTGGCGACAGCC
>NVWG01000131.1 GCA_002746185.1 Candidatus Hydrogenedentota bacterium | reverse complement strand
TTTCCGCGGTGTATTTTCTATCGAGGCGTTCTTCGATATTCCCCCTGATGAAGCCGTAGAGCGTATGAAATCATCAATCGTATTTTTCGACACTGTTGCCCATGAACTGCAAACCGACGAAGGAGTGTGAGATGGCTTTTCAATTGACTGACGAACAGGTGGCGGATTTCCATCGGGACGGATACATCATCATTCAGGGGCTCCTGGATGCCGAGGAGRYYSKYRTSRTMSGYGAWGNYGGCNCRYGSSGACGANTNSMSRYAGSGRANYRRYGCCMTKGMTRWKSKKGAYRYAGKYSGCRMMASSWGMRAKCYGGNNMKRTGGARTCRSCCYRGSKWSGRCNTYKWCGGNCANNTRGTGGMCNNRTSKMATNCGCNGTGGTGGATACGGCAGAGGCGCTGCTGGATGACGAGGTGTATCACTACCACTCCAAGTTAAGCATGAAAGAACCCAAAGTGGGGGGCGCATGGGAATGGCATCAGGATTACGGGTACTGGTATCAGAATGGATGTCTATTTCCTGATATGTTGAGCTGCATGATTGCGATGGACCCTGCCACGATAGAAAACGGGTGTATGCAAGTCATCAAGGGGTCGCATAAGCTGGGGCGCATCGAGCATGGTTTCGAAGGCGACCAGACCGGGGCGGACAAAGAACGAGTCGATGAAATTTTAAACGTGCTGGATTTGGTGTACGCGGAACTGGGTGCAGGGGATGCGCTATTTTTTCATGGAAACACGTTGCATTGCTCGGCGCCCAACGAAAGCGATCATCCCCGGTGGGTCATGATCAGCTGCTACAACACGAAGCATAATAACCCGACGAAAGAACATCACCATCCACTCTACACCAAGTTGGATAAGGTACCGGATGAAGCGGTGCGGGAATATGGATTGCGCGGGCATAGCGATAAACGGGACTACCTGAATACCCGGGACGATGAAACGACGGCAGCGGGTAAACCCTGAGCAGGTAGCGAAGGGATCTGGTTGCACGTCTTGATGTATCCATATCCCGACAGGCATATAACCTGTTGCAATATATAGTGTTAGACTGTGCTGGAATCAAGCCCTAGTAGTCGCGCCGCATTCTTCCGAAATATTTTTGCCTGAACATTTTTGGGTAAATCCATTCCTTCCAGCAAATCGAATTGGGGAATTACCTGATGGGGTTTCAGATAATCTGAACCAAATAACAACCGATCAGCATGTCGTATCAAAAACTTTCGACCGAATTCTTTGTCCCGYCCGATGGCATTCGCCCCGCTCCCTGCCGACAGGTCGCCGTAGATATTCGGGTAGGTGGAAAGGAGATGATCCAACGCMCCKCCMGATTGGACAGAGCCATCTGGATAACGCTGCATGGTCTCCTTGGACAGTCCGCCGCTGATGGATGCCCACCATCCTTGCGCGTGTCCAATGAAGATCGTATCCGGATTTTTTTCCAGAACGCGGATCAATCCGGGAAGTCCTGGCTCATCCCARTTACGCACGGTATCCAAATGAAACAACACGGGCAGGCCGACCTCACCACACGCGGCAAACAATTCCATGCTTTGTGTGTCGTCCATGGCCACACCGGGTTTATATTCGCCAAACCCACGACACCCCTGTTCTTTGTACAGCTTGAGCTGCGCAACTTTTTTCTCGTACGAGTTCAGGTTCGTGGTGCGCGGATCAATGGAGCAAAAAGGAATGAGTCTATCGCGATACGGCTCGATTTCCCGTAACACGTAATCGGTTGTGATGGGGTGATCCCATGACTCGGGCATAATCAGGGGCAGCACACAAGCATGCGATACGTTGTTGGCATCCATCCATTCAATCAACGCTCTCGGAGACAACTTTTCGTTGCTGCCCCACTCCTGAGTAATATGGGTATGGATATCTATAAAGGGGCCTTGAGCCTTTTCCTTTGTGTGTGCCGAATTGCTTAATGTGAGGCTTCCCACCCCGGCAGCCGTACTCAATAAAAACCGTCTTCGTGTCATGGAATTCGTTTTCATATTAGATGTTTCCTATTCCAAAGTGGTCAAAAAGGCCAATAAATCCGCTATATTCTGCTTACTCAGGATATCCTGCCACCCCTCCGGCATGAGGGTATAGGTCTCCTGGTGTATGGATACCACGTCCTGCCGCAGGATGGTATCAGACACCCCGTGCGCCCGTTTTATAGTCAGCGCGTTGGCCGTCTCTCCCGCCAAAATTCCTGTGATACGTTCCCAGTTTTCCGTCTCCACGGTGTATTGCAGATATGCCGGATTGATCTCCCGGTTGGGGTCCAGCAGGTTGGCTAGGATCTTCGACGGGCCGCCCTGACTTGCCGCTACCAGATCCGGTCCCACCTCATGACCTGTGGAACCCAGCCGATGACAGGGACTGCAATTCTCCACATACACGTTACGACCTCGACTGGCCAAAGCGGGCAGCTCCAGCACGTCCTGATAAGCCGCTATCAAGGCATCACCCTTGAGCGTATCGGTATCAGGAAAGAGGACTCGTGCCCGCGATTGTAAGACTCCATTGGCATGAGTGCGCAGTCGTTCTTTGCGTGTGGAATCCAAATGGATCGCAGGTACATCACCCGACTCAACAGCATCCAAAAGTGACGTGAGCCACGCATCCCGACTATACAATGTTTCCACAGCGGCTTCCCGTACACGAGGCGCATAGCCGTTCCAGCTCGACAAGATTATCGTCGCAACTTCGGGGTCAGTATAGGAACGCAGCCCGTGGAGAAGCGTCTCCTGAACCGAAGCGGGATTCTTTGTACTGAGTACATTTCGGAATAAATCGGACTGCGCATCGAAGTTCGACAAGAGCAACGTGCTCACCGCATCCACGCGTCGCGCCGCCGGGGCTTTTGCTTCCAGTGCTGTTTGCTCCGCCTTGGCAATCATGGTGTTCAACGTATCCGCAACACCGGGTCGTCGGGTTAATAACGCATCCAATTCCCGTTGCCGACCAGCCTGTTTTACCCCATTTAATAAGGGCCGAAGCGCGTCCTGGGGGTTGAGGCGCGGGTCTCTTTCCAGTGCTGAAAGTAGTGCGTCCCACTGGTTTGCGCTGGACAAGGAACCTGCCAGTTTCGCGCCATTCTGGATCAATTGTTGATCGAGCGCACCGGGATATGTTGCCACAGTTTGTGCCAGCCAAGCCCCCGTATCTCCCCCGGTGGAACTAAGCAACGCAAACGAAATCCAAGGATCGTTCGGCACGGGCTTGGCGAGATTCACCAGCGCCTTTGTGCGTTCCGGCGATGGTTTCACAGCTCCCAGAGCGAAGGCCAATTCATAACGAACTCGCAGGTCGGATTCCGATTCAGCCATGGCAATCAGGCGTGAAGCGATTTCCGAATTATCCGCCAGGCTTTCCGTCAGCCTTACTGCATGGCGTCGAACAGCAGGTCGCGTATCCGTAAAATATTCTTTCAAAACACCAACGACATCTTCCGGAGCTCCCAACGTCTGCATCGAATACRACGATTGAATCGCTCCACTTTCCGTCAGCTCGCCCTTCTTCAAATTCTGCTGTAACATCTCGCCAGCGGCAGGGTCGTTTTGCTCAAAGAGAAGTCGCGACGCCGTTTCCCGATGCCATCCATTGGAATGATCCAGCATTTCTACTAATTCACGCGTGGAAGCTGAACTCAGATCGGACATGCCCCGTGGCGTATTTTCCTTATGCACCACACGATAAATTCGGCCCCGATCATTCCCGCTGGTCAGGTCCAGATGTTGTTTAATAATGGGATGGAGGCTGTCGGGATGTTCAATAATTTCCCGGTACATATCGGCGATGTACAGATTACCATCCGGGCCGTTGGCGAATTGTACGGGACGAAACCACACATCCCGGGATCGTATAAACTCCGTGTTTTCACGGCCCCGTTCTGCCTTCATGCTCAAGCCGTCCGGTCGAATCACTTTTCGATGCACCAGGTTACTGCCCACGTCGCCAATGATGGCCTGGTTCACGTATTCGGACGGCCACGCATCGCCCTTGTATATAGTAATACCCGTGGCGCTGGTGAAATACCCCGCCGCCGTTCCGCCGCCTTCCACAGGTCCCGGCACGAGGCCCTGAACCCGTAGTCGCGTGCGTACGATACGCCACGGTTCTACTTGGCTGATACGAAATACGGGCGCAGCAGGACCATCCACTGCGATATTTTTATTGGGGGCAGGTGGTGCGAGATACGGATTTCGCGCCATGAATCGGTCGTCATAATGAATCATCATTATGTGGTTGCTGTTGTGGCAAACGTATCGGTTGCCTAGCGTATCAAAGGTCAGCCCGTGTTGACCGCCACCGCTCTCAGCCCGGATTTCGCGAGTCCGTGGGTTGAACGAGAAATCACGATTGCGCAGTTCCAGCGGAAGAACATCCGGCGCATTCCCCGGGCGTACCCGCGCGCTGGACGAACTGGTGGCACCATAGAGACGGTTGTCCAGCCCCCATTTGAAGGTGTTGAGCAGCCCCTGAACATTCGACAAACCGAATCCCGTGTACACCACTTCGTTTATGTCTGCCCGGTTATCCCCATCCGTGTCTTTGTAATACCGAATCTCCGGCGGGATGCCTACGAAGATCCCGCCATCCCAACACGCCACCGCCGTGGGCCACGCCAGCCCTTCCACATACGGATGGCTCACGTCGTATTGTCCGTCTCCGTCCGTATCTTCCAGCAGACGTATCGACCCGATGTTTTCATTTCGCTGTTCAGAATACCCCCGCATTTCCACCACAAACATACGTCCCTTTTCATCAAAAGCCATGGCGATGGGATCGTGTACCAGCGGTTCTGCTGCTACCAACTCCACCCGGAAATCGGGATGGGTCTCGAAAGAATCTAAAGCCGCTTCCGGTTCCAGAGGGGCAATACGCGGCAATTCCTCGGCATAACTTCGGTCCAGACTGTCCTGCTGAGCCGTCGCAGAAAATGCGATACACCAAATACCGAGCGTACGTAGTCCGAGCTGAATCCTGGTCATAAAACCCCTGTAAAGTTATGTTGAATACTTCGTGTTAGAATGAAACTTGCGCATATCCTGTTTACTACTATACAGAACAGACCTGCATCATGCCCTATATTCAACGAGGAGACAAGCCGTGAGACTCACCGCAAAATGTACAGCGACACTGCTGATTACCGCATGTTCTATCCTGTTTTCGCCCGGGGCTATCGCCGAAGAAAACACCTTCGATTCCAATGGCACCCATATATCCTACCGCATTGACGGCGARGGCGAACCGGTGATACTTATCCACGGATACACTGCCAGCGGCGGACTGAACTGGCGCATGCCGGGAATCGTAAAATTGTTACAAGACGACTACCAGGTTATCGTCCCCGACGTACGCGGTCATGGCAAGACCGGGCCAGCGCCGGACGGAAAATACGGCATGGAATCCGTGCGGGACATCATCCGCCTGATGGATCATTTGAATATCGATCAGGCTCACATCGTGGGATACTCCATGGGCGGTATGATGACCATTAAACTCGCGGTGGACTATCCGGATCGGGTGAAGTCCGCCATCATCGGCGGTATGGGGTGGGTGTGGCCCGGCAGCATGGGAGAGCCCGGCGAATCATTCGCCAATGTATCGGATGTGCTGGCGCAGGTCTACGACGGATTCAAAGAATACGAAACCACCCAGGAAGAAATGAAGACCCTGTCCATGCCCTATACCGTCATCGTAGGCATGCAAGATCCCGGACAACTCCACCGCGTAGATCGATGGAAAGAATTTAAACCCGACCTTCCCGTCACCTACATCAAAGACGCCCAACACAACTCCTGCGTCTTCCGACCCGATTTCAAAAAGGCTCTCCGCGAATTTCTGGATGCGCAGGAATAGATAAATTCAACAAGCAGAAACTTGAAAACACCAAAGATTGCAGTGTGTTTGTACAAGGAAAATACTGTCTATATATAGTTACTGTCCCTATTTATAGGGAAGTTTGTTGTGTTACAGCGTAATTGACTTGGCCTTCCAGGCCTTCTTCGCGGAAGTGATGAATGGCTTGGTATTCTGGTGATTGGGCCATTTTCAGGAGGGTTTGTGGGGTGGGGTATTCCACGAGGGCGATGGAATCCCAGTCGGCATTTCCCAGCAGGCACAGATCGGTGGTGCTGGAAAAAATGATGCGCGCACCGAGTTTCTCCAGGATGGGCTGCACTGCGGCACCGTATTTGGCGTAGGCTTCTCTGCCGCCGTCGGGTTTGAATTTGAGCAGGTTGACCATGACGATGGGTTTGGCTGGCAGCTTTAGAAAAGCCCGAATTTGTTCGMCTGTGGGGTTCATGGCATTGATTTCCACGGCGTGCACCTCTTTGGTTATGCTGCCTCCCGCTGCGAGAACCACGGCTCCGGCTGCGGATACTTTCATAAAACTTCTTCGTGATTCACTTGAGTCAGTCATCTATTTTTCCTTCAACTTTTGTCCAAGGTACCCAAAAATTCCAGTATGGCCTTGTTGGTTTCTTCTGGGGCTTCTTGYTGAACCCAGTGTCCCACTTCGGGGATCAGTTTCACACCGCGCAGATCCTCTGCGGTATGGCTCAAAAGGTCTGTGAGCATGGGTGCCGTGGCGCCGGAGATGACGATATCTTTTTCTCCCGCGATGAATAGCACAGGTTGGGAAATCTTTGCGTCAGTCAATTGCGGGGTAGTTTCCCAGTTTCGTTTGAAGTTCCGGTAGTAATTGATGCCGCCACGGAATCCGGCTTCGGTGAATTCGTCCACAAAGAAATCCAGTTCCTCTTGGGACAACCAATCGGGGAGTCCTTTAGACGCGCCCAGGCGGGGTATCCAGCCTCCTGCGGATCGTTTAGGGTCGGTGACTTCCGGGTCCTCTCGAGGGGAATCGGGGGAAAGGTATAATCGGCTCAGGATGCCTCTGGGATCGGCGTCGTATTCGGCCTCGGCCACTCCCGGCTCTTGATGATAGAGTATATAGAAGAAGTTGTCGCCGCTCTGTTTTTTCCATGATTCCAAAGGCGATGATGGTGCTCGTCCGCCGTAGGGCACGCTCATGGCTACCAAGGCGGAGAAGCGGTCAGGGTGCAGCAACATGCAGTTCCACGACACGATGGATCCCCAATCGTGCCCAATGATTATGGCGGTTTTCTCACCCAATGCGTCGATAATTCCCACTACATCCGCAGTGAGGTGATGGATATCATAAGATTCCACGTCTTGCGGCGCATCGGTTTTTCCGTAGCCTCGCATGTCCGGCGCCACGACGTGGTAACCCGCCTCAGCCAGGGCAGGCATCTGATGCCGCCAGGAGTACCAGGACTCGGGCCAGCCGTGGATGAGCAGCACGAGAGGTCCTTCGCCCATCTCGGCGATACGCATGCGAATGCCGTTGCTTTCGATAAACCGAAGTTCGGGTTTCTGCACGGTTGATTTCTCCTGRGCAAGGGCGGGGACTGTGTACATCATACTGATGATCAGGGTGGGTATTGCTGCGAACAGAAAAGCCTTCATTCTAGTCCTCCATCTTGGGGAAGGGACCGAAGAAGCCCACAATTTTTGTGATACGGCCTTCATCATCGAATTCTCCGTAATCGATTCCGGCCGTTAGGATTTTTCCGTTGGGAGTGCGCATCTCCCAGTTGAAACGTAATGACTGGTGATGGATGTCGATGCCTGATGTCCGAACAATGGAGAAGCCCTTGAACTGAGGATTGCTTTTAAACTCACCGATGTGAGCAACCAGACCTTCCAGTCCTTCTGCATGGCCGGAAGGATCGGTGTAGGTACCGGACGTGGTCCAATGGCCGGTAAGCAGCTCTCGACGTTTTGCTTCGTCTGGTTCATTCCAGGCGAGCAGGTACTTTGCCAAGGATGCCTTCACGCGATCTTCTGCGGGTTCAGCGGCGTTAATTGGGAATACCGCCACTATAAGGACTAATGCTGTTCCTGCCCAGAGTGATTTTCTCATGATGATTCTCCTTAACCTTAATTCGCAATATTTTTTGAGTAAACGAAAAGTATGGCGGATTTTCCTTTTGGTGTAACACAGTCATCCCATAGGAAGTTTTCCATCGGTGTAAGTCGTTGCGATGATAGGGTGGTTTTATCGTTTATGTGATTTTTCAATATTGAATTTATTGGGGTGGTGTTTTCTCCTTGTGTTTTTTCCGTGCGCTATCCCATAGGATTTGGGTGTGGTTGGGTTATGGGGGTGCGCATCCGAGTAAATAGGCTTGCTGGGGTGTTGCGAGAAGGCGGAAACTGCCGTCGGCTGTCCCATAGGATTTGAGCAGGGGGTGTAGTTTGAATCGACTCCATAGTGATGAGCGTATCACGGTCACGATGCGGTTGAAGCTGTGGTTCCATCGGCTCAGGAAGGCTAAGTAGCGCAGGAGGACGTAGGCGAGCAGGGCCATCCAGACTTGCCATTGGATGGCATTTTTGTTGTGCCCCAAAAAGTCGCACAGTTGGAGTGTTTGTTTGAGTTGTTTGAAGAAGGCTTCGATGGCCCAGCGTGATTTGTAGAGGTCGGCGATGGTGCTGGGTGCCCATTCGAGATTGTTGGTGAGGAAGGTCATCTCTTTGATGGTGCCTTTGACTTCGACCAGGGCGGTGACGCGGCGCAGGTGTTTTTGGTATTTTATCTGGGATGCGGGTCGTGTGAGTGTGATGATTTCGTCGCGTACGATGGTGCCTTTGGGTTCGTCAAGAAGATGGGTAACGCACCGTGCCTGCAGGTTGTCTTTGGCGCGGGTGACCCAGAACACACCGCGTTCTTCGAGTGAAAATAGATGGCCAAAATCGAGATAAGCCTTGTCGAATATGACGATTTCACCGCGCTTGATACCTGCGCACATTTCCCGGGCAACCTTGTTGTCATTGGGGCGCGCCGTGTCGATGATGACAAATTGAGGCAGAAAACTTTGCAAGTCCAATCGCATATGCACTTTGCTCCCCGCCTTGCTTCGCTTATGGCGCGCCCAATCCACACAATTCGCCACCAGCTTTATCGTGGTCGAATCCACCACATGAATCACACGCTTGAAGCGCCGGGGAAATCCATTATAATTCTTCCCCGCAAACGCCGGACAAATCGTTTGCAAATGCGCCAGTACGCTCCAGAATAATTCCTCCGCCATCGCCGCATCCCGCACCCTGTTTGCATGGGAAAGCGTATTGCGCGAAGGCGGTGTGGCTCCGCGAATCAGCGAGAGCGGTGTGCGATGAATGCGCAGCGCATCACACACATCATTCAAACTCATCGCATGAGCCAGCTGCGCATACAATAATGAAACCACATGGCTCCACGGGGAAAATGTGCGGGACTTTTCGGATACCCCATGCTTACGCGCCAACGTCGACACCAAATGCGGCGGAATCAATTCACAAACCTGCTTCACTATGCTAAACTTACCCCGAGTCGATTCCATGACGCTGTCTCCTTTTAATTCTTTAGTCAGATTAAAAAGATAGCCCATGGAACGGCTCAATACCTAATCACTGTGGGATGACTGTGAATTAATAAGAATAAAATCAAATTTTAATTCGTATTAGAGCAGGAAGACACAGCACTCCTATTGGTAGCTCTTTGGAAATTGAATGAGGATGTAAATGGAACGGATAGCTACACAGCTTCTTCCTCGCGATAGTAATCCTTGATGAGTCCACCCAGATGCTCACGACATTTAACTTCGCCTTTGAGCGTCGGTGTGAAGTCAACATTGAGAATGTTGTTGCCAATGTCAACGCCTCTGTGCGGCCTCCGCCCGTTGTAATATTTTATCCACACTGAATTGATGTGGTGRAGATGRTCCATGCTGAARCARAWGAAATTATTCAAACATTCGCGTTTGAATGTCCCGATGAAACTTTCACAGAATGCATTTGCTTTGGGCGCACGAACGGGTGTCTTTACCGTCTTAACATCCTGGGCCTCCCAGAAGTCTCTCATGGAATTGGGGTATTTGGCATCTCGGTCGCGAATCAGAAAACGGATGTGGAGGCCTTCCTCTTCCAGCCACATGGATGCGTTGCGACATGTTTGGAGCACCCAGTCGCGATTCGGATGCAACGTGGGATACGAGTGATAGACCTTACGGCTTCCAAGATGAATAAAGACCAAAACGTAGGCCGTGTGCACGCCGTGCAACGTGAAGATCTTCTTAGTAAAGAAGTCGCACGCCACCAGCGTCTCCATATGCGATTTGATGAAGGTCTTCCAAGCAATGGGCGGTTCTTCATACTTGTAGACTGGCGGTGGATCCAGATCATCTTCGAGCATGATTCGGCGTACCGTGGTATCTCCGATGAAGATACCAAGCTTTCTGAGTTCACCGCATACACGACGATAACTCCAACCTACGTTCTCACGGGCGATACGATGAATAAGATTACGAATGGCTTTGGCAATGCGTGAGCGACCACCACGCTTGAACCTCACACCCTTCCTTGACTTTCGAATCCAACTCCGGTAGGTTTCAGGAAGGACAACGCGAAGAAGATCATCGACATCATGTTGGCAGAGTTCGCCAATACGAAGGAGTTCGACTCGCTCTTCCAGAGTTGGTACGATTCGACTGGCATCGATGCGGTCACGTAGCATTTCTATCTGAAATTCGAGAAACCTAAGACGAGCATCGTATTTGGGCTTCATCCACTCGGATACGAGGGTAAGGAAAGGGAAAATAAGGTGATTCATAGGGATTTGTACCGTTCCGCCAAAAGTTTGAATTGGCCTGTCATTACAGGGCAGAAGTGCCCTGCTACAATTAAAACACCGCTGAATTATACCGAGAACAAAGGAGCTGCTGCGAGAACATAAAATCTGGCCCAATTCGCCTGATATTCAATTTTAATATTTGGGGAATTCAGGTGAGAATCAGTTCGACGCGACTATGAACACCGCCAAACAGAATTTTCTGGCAATGGCGTATTGTTCTTGCCAATGAAACCTGCCTATCCCAACTATCGCATTACACGTACAGCTTCTCGGCTAGCGATTTGGGCACCGCGATGGGAATATCCAGCAGGATTTGCGCGTACGCCTTCGCCTGGGGATCGTTGCGCAAACTGGCGATGCCGCCGCCACCCAGGGAATCGTGCATGAGGAAATTCACGCTGTTGATGCCGGGCAGATCGAAGCGCTCCAAGCCGCCATCCATCAGGTAGTCGAAATAGTCTTTCACCTTTCCCGCGGTCAGTTCCCGGCGAATGATGTGGTAATATTCCGGTTTACGGGCAATGATGCCGATGTTTGAATCGTTGCCCTTATCGCCGGAGCGTCCGTGGGCGATGGCAATAAGCGGCACATCCACAGTAGGTTCCGACGGCGCGGGCTCATCCGCAATTACCGGGCGGTCGATAGTCGATAGATCCAGCTTTTCACCACTCGCCCAGGGAATGACTTCGCTCTCGCCGCCGAAATGCAGCACCGCCGTGACAGATTCTTTTGGCACGAGCATGGAGAACAGGCGTACTACGGGGGAAGGCTTGGGTCGATTGCCGCCCATGCCACTGGTGCCCGGTGACATGGAGGTACCGGAGGATGTCAGTTCGCGGAGCATGAGCATGAGGGCATCGGCGGAGGGATGTTTCGCCGCGAGCTTCAGGATCACTTCGCGAGGATTATCAATTCGTGAATGGGGACCGTAGCCCGCTTCTGCACCCAGTATTTCGATGCTGATTTCGGTGTATCCCGGTGCGCCCAATTTTTCAAGCATGCTGTTCGTACGTTTTACAACGGCATCCGCTGTTTTCTGCGCTTTGCCTTTGGCATCGATACCACGAATGCTCACGTACTGTCCTATGCGAAATCCGTCGCGATAGGTGGCGGAAACTTTGCAGGTATCGGTGGGCTGTAATCCTTTTGTGCCACTCACTTTCGCACGGTCTTTGCCAATGTCTTCGATAATTACGCCGGAGAAATCGCATACTACGTCGGGCAGAATGTACGCCTGCGGATCACCAATTTCGTATATCAATTGCTCAGCTACGGTGCGGTGATCCACCAGTCCGCCTGTACCGTCGGGTTTGAAAACCACAAACGATCCATCTGCACTCACTTCGGCAATGGGGTATCCGATGTTTTCCCATGGGCCGGTTTCCTGCCAATCGGTGAAGAGTCCGCCGGAAGCCTGGGCGCCGCATTCGATGATGTGTCCCGCCAGACTGCCGGAGGCGAGTTGATCGTAGTCGTCTTCTTTCCATCCGAAGGCGTGAATACATGCGCCCAACGTAACAGCACTATCCACGCACCGTCCGGTTACGACGATGTCCGCGCCTTTATCCAATGCGCGGGCTACGGGGAATCCGCCCAGGTACGCATTGATGCTCATAAACTTTTCCGGCATGGACTCGCCAGTGAACATTTCTTTGGAATGTGCCGCACGAAGCGCAGCTGCCTGATCGATAAGATCATCACCCGTGATGGTGGCCACTTTCAGGTCCAGACCCAGTTCGGCTACCAGTGCTTCGATGGCACGACCGCAGGCTTCCGGGTTTACGCCCCCGGCATTGGAGATTACTTTAATGCCCTGGTCGGCGATGGTATTCAAGTGCTGCTTCAAAATGGTGGTGACAAAATCCAGGGCGTAACCATGGTCCGCATTTTTTTCACGAGCGCGCGCCAGGATGGACATAGTGATTTCGGCCAGATAGTCGAATACCAGATAGTCCAGCTTGCCGGAAGCAAGAAGCTGCGGTGCGGCTATATTGGAATCGCCCCAGAACCCGGAGGCTCCGCCGATATTGATCGTTTTGTCACTCATCGTTTTCCCTTTCGGTCACTTCTATTTGGAGCAGCAGTTGATTCGGATCGACTTGCTGCTCTTCCGTTACATCCACAGTTACGATGGTTCCGTCGCATGGCGCAACAATACGATTTTCCATTTTCATGGCTTCAATAATGAGCAGTACATCGCCTTTGGATACTACATCGCCAGGAGCCGCCTGCACTGCAACCACCAGACCCGCCATAGGGGATTTGATTCGACCGTCACTGGCCGCGCCTTTTACTTCAGCAGGGGCATACGTCACATCGTTGAATGTATCCAGCCGTCCATTATACTGAATATGCAAGGTTGTATCATCGAAAGCGAATTGCGCATGCTGATGGTGGTCGTGGGATACCCATGACACCGAATGCTGGGTAACATTCGTAATGACTACCGTGACTTCATTGTCCTCTTGCGCGAGAGTGTAGGTGTCGCCTTGCATAGTCACTTGAAGGGCGATTATTTCGTCGTCGTGTTCCAGGCGCAGCGGCACATGACTCATCCCCGTAGATCGCCAGCCTTTCAGACTTGCAGGCACTGAGGCCGAGTCGCGTTCGATATATACCGCAGCAGCCACGAGTTGTCGTTCCATGTCAGGAGCAGATTTTTCGACATCCAGCAAGCCGGAGGATTCCAGATAATCCGTGGTGGCGCTTCCTTCACGAAAGATAGTGTCCGCGAGAATCCGCAGGAGGAGCTCGCGATTCGTAGTTACGCCGAAAAGGCAGGTCTCATTCAGGGCGGATACCATGGCATCCAGCGCATCGTCGCGTGTCGCGCCGTGGGTTATAATTTTGGCCACCATGGGATCGTAGTATGGCGAAATTATATCGCCGGACTGAAGACCGTGATCTGCTCGTACATGATCCGCAACCGTATCGGGAGGCGACCACAAGACTACCGTGCCCGTTTGAGGCATGAAGCCGTTATCCGGATCCTCGGCATAGAGTCGCACTTCTACGCCATGACCCTGGGGAGCATCGAAATGCATGTTCTCCGGCAAGGGCTGTCCTTGAGCGATGCCCAACTGCATAGCAACCAAGTCGAGACCTGTGACATATTCCGTGACGGGATGTTCCACTTGCAGTCGGGTATTCATTTCAAGAAAGTAGAAAGAGCCGTCGGCATCCAGGAGGAATTCCACGGTGCCAGCGTTTACATAGTCCACTGCTTGGGCTGCCGACACGGCTGCCTGACCCATTTTTTCCCGTAGTTCGGGCGTCATGATGGGGCACGGCGATTCTTCAATAATTTTCTGATGACGACGCTGCACGGAGCAGTCCCGTTCGCCCAAATGAATGCACGTTCCATGTTCGTCTGCCAGTATCTGAATTTCTACATGGCGACCATGCTCAACGAGTTTTTCCAGAATGAGTTCACCGGAGCCAAACGCTTTTTCAGCTTCGGATTTGGCTCCCGCGATAGCCTGATCGAGTTCGTCGGAGGAGTCCACGCGACGCATGCCGCGTCCACCGCCTCCAGCC
>NVWG01000130.1 GCA_002746185.1 Candidatus Hydrogenedentota bacterium | reverse complement strand
CGGGTGGGGCTGCTGGTGGGGTTTGGGCAGCACTTCCACGTCGTCGAAGTCCCAGTATTTTCCGTGGTGCGTCATACGTTCGTTGAGCCAGGCGGCGCGGACGATTTCTACGGCTTCGTGAAAGCGCTCGGCACTCTCTTTGGGGGCTACGTCGAACATGGCGAATTCTTTCGGGTCGAAACCACGGCCTGCACCCCAGTTGACCCGGCCCTCGGTGAGTACGTCGAGCAACGCCACTTCTTCGGCGAGGCGGAGGGGGTGATAAAACGCGGCGAGGGATATGGCGGTGCCGATGCGGAGGTTTTTCGTGCGGGACGCGACGTGGACGCCCATCATGTGGACGGAGGGGCAGATGCTGTAGGAGCTGAAGTGGTGTTCCGCCAGCCACACCGCGTCGTATCCGGTCTGGTCCATCATGTCGATGCGCTGGAACGCCCGGTCATAGACGGTGCGGAGTTCGATACGACGGTCGGGCCAGGAAAAGAATTGCAATACGCCGAATTTCATGGGGATGCTCCGTGGTTAGGCTACCGTGTCACTCACACTATGACGAAGATAGAGCATAGGGGAGATGGACGAGGAGTTCAACTTGCCTTTTTTGCCACGGATCTACACGGATGGGACGGATCATTTTGCCGCAGATTACGCTGATGAACGCAGAGATACCTCGCGGATGAAACCGATGTAGGGGCGGTTCGCGAACCGCCCCTACGGATAATCATTCGTGGATAGCAGTGTCATCTGCAGCTTACACCCCCCTTGATCCCCCCCTCGATGGGGGAATGGTTGCAAGAAATTTTTGTGGGTTGGGGTGGGAGTGTATAGAGATCAGTGGTTATCAGCGGCAAAAGTGGTCTACATTAGTCTGTGTAAATCGGTGCAATCTGTGGTTCGATCGGTTGGAGGGCAGCACTGCTCCGTGTGACTCTCTGTGTTCTCTGCGACCTCTGTGGCAAAAAAGAAAAAGTAAATTTCCCGAATTCCCCAAATCTGCGGTAGAGAGTGGTTTGGGTAGTTGTTGGGCTGGTGCAGGGCGGTTCGCGAACCGCCCCTACAGGTATTAGTCAGTGGTTATCTGTGTAGTCTGTTTAAAATGAGGAATAGGTTTATTGGTGAAAATCCGTGTTGATCTGTGGCGAAAAAGGAGACCGCAACGCAATCAGGGGCGGAAAGATTTGGCTGGTGTTGTCTTGTGCGGATTGGTGCTTGGCTTAGGTGGTGTGCAGATTGCCACACTGCGCTGCGCTSCGTTCGCAATGACATGGTGGGYAGGCTCTTTGGAGACCCGTTCCGGGGTACTGCCGTACGGTAAATGAGGGGCGGGTGCCTGGGTCAGGAGCCCCTGCAACAGCTAGGGCGGGGGGTTGTAGTAGATGCTTACACCCCCCTTGATCCCCCCTCGAGTGGGGAATAGATTGTGGCACATCCGCCCTCGGCTGTGTTTTAAATTTACTCATGGGCGAGACGCCCATGACCCGTTATTTCAGTATAGTTTTATTCACGCCACTGCCGAAGCTACGGAGTGATATCGCCCAAACGGATCATGTAGTGGATGTAGGTTTCGATGCCTCGGTAGAAGTTGGGCAGGTATTGCCGTTCGTTGGGGCCGTGGATGCCGTCATCGGGCAGGGCGAATCCGAGCATGATGGAGTCTACGCCGAGTTTCTCCTGCATCATGCCCACCACGGGGACGCTGCCGCCTTCGGGGGAGAACAGCGTATCTTTGCCGAAGGTATCGTGGAGGGCGGCGGTGGCGGCGGCCATCCAGGGGGAGTGGCGATCCATGGTGGCAGCAGGTCCGCCACTCAGGTCGCGCAGTTCCCATTGAACGTGGTCGGGCATGTGGGCTTCCAGATAGGCGCGCAACATGGCGGGCACGTTAGTATGGTCTTGATGGGCGACGAGGCGGGTGGAGAGTTTGCAGGTGGCCACGGCGGGGAGTACGGTCTTGGCGCCTTCTCCGGTGAAGCCGCCCCAGATGCCGTTGATGTCCAGGGCGGGTCGCACACCTACGCGTTCTTTGGTGGTGAAACCGTCTTCGCCGTAGAGCGCTTCGGAGGTGGACATTTTGCGCCACCGTTCGTCGGTGAAGGGGAGTTGGGCGATGGCGTCGCGTTCCTCTTGGGGGAGTGCGCGCACGTCGTCGTAGAAGCCGGGCAATGTGACGCGGCCCTGGTCGTCATGCATGCCAGCGATGAGTTCGCTGAGAATGTGGATGGGGTTGCGTACGGAGCCGCCGAAGCGTCCGGAGTGGAGATCTTTTTCGCAGGTGCGGATTTCGATCTCGAAGTAAGCGAGACCGCGCAGGGAATACGTGATGCCGGGCTGGTCTTTATCGAAAATACATGCATCGGTGTTGAGGACCACGTCGCATTGGAGGAGGTCGCTGTTGTTGTCGATGAAGGTATCGAGATTTTCCGATCCGATTTCTTCTTCCCCTTCGATGAGGTATTTGATGTTGAAGGGGAAATCACCGTGGGCGGTGAGGGCTTGGACGGCTTTGATCTGGGCGAAGATTTGCCCTTTCATGTCGGACGCGCCTCGGGCGATGATGTAGTCGCCGTTGATGGTGGGGTCGAAAGGCGGGGAATCCCATTCGTCGAAGGGGTCGGCGGGCTGCACGTCGTAGTGCCCGTAGACCAGGACGGTGGGTTTATCTTTCCCGGCTTTCAGTGATTCTCCGTAGACGATGGGGTGACCGCCAGTATCTTTGATGTCCACGTTGTCCATACCGGCTTGTTTGAGCTGGGCGGCTAGCCAATCAGCGCAGCGGAGAATATCGCCTTTGTGCTCGGGCAGCGTTGAGACGCTGGGGATGGACAGCAATTCTTTGTATTCGCTCAGGTGCTGGTCGCGGTCGTCGCGTACTTGATTGAGGGCGGCTTTGAGCTGGGACATGGTGCGTTCCTTTATGTGGTGGAATGAATGGGATCTACTATATGCGCCGGACGGTTTGCAGTGCAAGACGCAACGGGCAGCGCCGGGTTATTGGGGGAGTTGGGTGATGATGCCAGATCGCCAGTATACGCCGGGGAGTCCGGGTTGGGGYGCGGCGATCTGCTGRATTTCGTAGAGGGTACAGGTCATGCCGCTGGCTCGGGCTTCAAATTTYTCGGCTTGGGCCTGGGCATTTTCCGGGGAGGTGCCGGATACGCCGTAGAGTACATAGACCGGATCGGATGTGTCATCCAGCTTGCCTTGAAGCACGACCTGGTATCCGATAGCGGTTTCGATGGGGTCGTGCTGGAGGGCTTGTAGTCCTGCGAGAATTTCTTCGGTGAAGATTCCTTCGTCGAAGATACGATCCACGTAGGGCGCGGCATYCTTTTCCATGCGGTTRCGTTTGGCGAATCGGAAAAGCGTGGCGATAACATAATCCCGGGCATCGACTGATTCCGCTTCGTTATCCAACACGGCTTCGAAGGCATCACATAGAATCGCCCAGGCCGCCTCCACATGCTCATTGATTTCTTCGTAGTCGGCACGCGCCATGAGAGTGCGCCAGCCATGCGGATTGATGGTTTGCAGATGACCGATGCAGGCTTCGAATTGCTCACCGTCTTGTGCGCCCAGCGCGGAGATGGCCCAGTTGTAATACGCGTCTTCCGCATCGCCTGTAGCGGCGGCTTTTTCGAAAGCGGCATAGGCTTGGGGAAATTGTTCCCGATCACTTTCGAGTACGCCTAACTCGATCCAGGCTTCGCCGTCGTCCGGGGAGAGTTGGAGAAATTTGGTATACGCTTCAACGGACGCATCCAAGTTGCCCATGAGTCGCTGGCAATACCCGAGCTGATACCACGCATCGGGGTAGTCCGGATTCAACGTGGTGACTTTACCGTAGATGTTGATGGCCTCGTCGTAGCGTTGTTCACGCCCAAGATTGATAGCCAGATTGTGCCAGCCGACGAAGTTATCCGGCTCCAGATCGCACAGGTTATTGAGGAAGGTTTCGGCGTGGTGATAGGCACCCAGATTCGAGAACGCAGCACCAGTAGCGAGAATAAATGCGTGATCGTCCCCTTCTTCTTCCATCACCTCCGGGATGAGTTGGCGGGCATCGTCCACCCGATCCAACGCTTCCAGACAGATGACCTCCAACGCCAGACCTTTACCACGCTCGGAACTGGGTCGCGCTTGATCGTAAAGGGTCTGAAAAAGTCCGAGGGCATCTTCGAACTGGCCTTCGCGGACGAGGGCTTCGACGCGGGTGAGGGTATCTGTAGGGGTATCGGTCATTGGATTCTCAATCTGCGTTCAGCGTGTCGACTTGCACGAGGACTTTGCCCATGTGGCCTTCGTCGRGAGATGTTTCAGGTTTACTGTATTCGTCCAGCTGATACTGATCGGCAAATTTACCAAACGCATGAAATCGCCACGCGTGCATGGGCACTCTCCTTGTGTAAATGAAGTAGGAATGATGTAAGGGCAAAATTATAGATGGGGGCAGGGAAGGAGTGCAAGAAGCATTTTGCAGAATACTCGTTATGGCAGAGGCTTTGCGTGGAAAATAAGATGAGAAAGTCGGTTTCGCTATTTCTTTACGCGCCGTCTATATCCTTGCTTGGTAAAAATTGGCGAGTTTGAATCACGTCTATGCACGACGGGATCGGAGGGCGTAGGCTCCCATGGTGCGAATGGTCTTGAAGAAGGAAATCCATGGGTTCAGGTTGGGGTTGGGCTTTTTTCCTTGTCCCATGAGTGCCAACTGATTTTCATACCAGGTCACATCCAGCATGGCCATCTGATCAATGGCGGTAATCCCCGTGGATAATTTGCGCAGTTCGATTCCTGCATTCGGGTCGGACAGCAGTCGATTGGGAAATGCCGGATCAATCGCCATGGATCGCGCTACACCTACCATATCCGTTGCACCGCTTTCGAGAGCGCCCAACATTCCTTTCGCCGACCGGAATCCGCCTGTAACCACCAGTGATGTGGATACCAATGCGCGAACTTTCTCTGCATACTCCAGGAAATACGCCTCGCGTTTCAGTGTTGATTCCTTGATATCCTGTCCCACCATGGCTGGACTCTCGTAGGTGCCGCCGGAAATTTCGATCTGATCAATGCCTGCATCCGCCAGGGCCTTCACCACTTCCATGGATTCCTCTTCGGTGAATCCGCCTCTCATGAAGTCTGCCGAATTGAGTTTTATGCCGATAGGGTAGTCATCACCCACCTCAGCCCGTATCGCGCTAAATACACACAATACAAAGCGCATGCGATTTTCCAGCGAGCCGCCCCATTGGTCATCACGCTGATTGTGGCGTGGAGACAGAAACTGGCTCACCAGATAGCCGTGCGCCCCGTGAATCTGCACGCCTTGAAAACCTGTTTCTTTTGCGAGACGCGCACTGGTGGCGAATTTCTGGATGATCGTTTCGATTTCAGGTTCGGTCAATGCGCGAGGTTTGTTGAATCCCTTCTCCAGCCCGTTCTCTAACCCAATGGCCGAAGGAGCCACCGGTTCTTTGCAGACGAAATTGGGGATCTGTTTGCCCGGATGATTGAGCTGCATCCAGATGTGCGCGTCATTGGCCTTACCCGCCTCCGCCCATCGACGAAATTCTGACAAGTCACTCTGATCATCCAGCACCACGTTGCCCGGCTCGCCCAGCGCCGTCCGTTCGATCATCACGTTCCCCGTCATCATCAAACCGATGCCGCCATCAGCCCACGTCTTGTACAACGTGGCCAGATCCGGTTTGGGATTATGATCCCGCGTACCCAGCCCCTCGCTCATGGCGGATTTGAACAGCCGATTCTTGATGACCATCCCGTTTTCCAACGTCAATGATGAAGATAAACCCACTTCGATAACTGTACTCATGACATGAACCTTTCATTATTTTCTAGCTGAATGAACGTAACAAAATTGTCGCGAATCAGACACCGACCCAAGCCGCGACTTCCGTCAATGATTGAACAATGTGCGTAGGTTTCGTCAGCGATGCGTCGTCGGCCAGCTTTTTGGTGCGGGCACCTTTGGGATCGAACAACAACCCGCTCAGTCCTGCTCCGATGGCTCCGGCAATGTCTGCGCGCAGGTTATCTCCTACATGCACTGCCTGATCCGGGGACGCATGGGCTTGTTCCAGTGCGGACGTAAAAATACGGGAGTCAGGTTTATGCGCACCCATGGCTTCGGAAATGAATACATGGTCCATGATTTTATCCAGACCGTGGTGTGTGATTTTCCGGCTTTGCATTGCCGTGTAACCGTTGGTAATCATTCCCAGCGTATACTCTTTTACACGGAGTGTTTCCAGAACATCCATAGCGCCGTCCGTTAAATGTGTGGATTCCAGCATGAGCGATTCAAAGGTTTCCTGCATGGATTCGGCCAACGAATCATCCGCCTCCAGGGTGCGCAGCGTATTTTTAAAGGCATATATCCGCGCTACTTCTCCAGACAACACGCCGTCGAACATCATGTTCCACATGTCATTTGCCTTCTGCCAGAGGGTCTTGATGAAACGCTCCATCTCTACGCCGTCCAGGTGTTCCGCATGCGCTGTGAACGTGTCTTGACACAGCTCCAGCCCGGTTCGTGAATGTTCCACCAGAGTTTCGTCCATGTCGAAGAATACGGTGGTTATGGTGCCGGGCGAGGATTGCATATCTCAATTCTACCACGTAGCCCCTATATCGGGCGAATGGGACACTTGCTCGCCTCTATTCCCGTACAACCAAACAATCAACGACCTCGCCTCATAATCGGGACACAGGCATCCTGCCTGTGTTGTCTTTATTCATGGGTGAGACGCCCATGACCCGAAGTTAAAATGCACCGTTGCGGTGGGGTCTCCAGACCCAGGCGCTGTCCCGACCCGGAACGGGTCTTCAATCCTCCGGCGAAACATCTTTCGGCCGTATCTCAATCGTAGGCACATCCTCCTCCGCCCCCACAGGTTCACGATACTTCTGTCGAGATACCATCTTCTGAATTTCCCGTTCCAGGATTAGCTCCGCCACCGCCCGGGCTGTGGCATCATTTCCAGGCAGTGCCAACGCCGCATTGAATCGGGCTTCATCCACATCCAGCGTATACATGGCCGAAGCGAGTCGATCCAAATTATGCTTCAGCATTGCCGCCACGCGATCCGCCAGAGCATCCAGAAAGGCGTGGTGGGTCAGACCTGTAGTCGAGTCGATTTGCCAGGATTGGACCAAGGCGTGGTGTAAATTAGTCATATTTTCATGCTTCATATTGATATTGTCCAGTAAATCATGTCTTTTAGTCAACGCAGAAGTTAGCGTATAGTTATATATTTAACATTGATTAACTTTGTGAATGTAGGTATAGTTCGCCCTTAAATATGCCCACCACAAAAAACGGAGCAAATCGAAATTGGAGAGTTATGACTAGTAAAAGAAAGCAAAGCCTGCTGATTGGTGTCATATCGTGTTTTTATACATCAATCGAGGTCCATGCAGAAGAAAAAATAGATAGCAGTATTGTCGAACCAGAACCTGTAATTTCCAAGAAGGAAAACGCTGCCGGCTGGATGCATCATGTTTTAGATTGGGAATTGGTGTATACGGGGGAGATGCTGCGAAATTTTACTGGAGGAATCACACAAGGGAGTGCCTATCGAGGTGATTTGAGTCTGTATATGTCCGTGAATACGGAGGCGGCGGGATGGTGGAGAAATGGCGAATTTTTTTTACACGCACAGCAACAGCATGGAAATGGAATCACGGAAAATGAAGTGGGTGATTTTCAGGTATTGTCAAATATCGATGCCGATGATTTCATCCAATTGTCTGAAATTTGGTACAAGCATAGTTTTTTCAATCATAAACTTTCGATTAAGGCAGGAAAACAAGATGCGAATGCAGACTTTGCCTATACTGAATTCGGCGGGGAATTTATAAATTCATCGCCGGGATTCAGCCCTACCATTCCGTTGGTAACCTATCCCGATCCGGGTTTGGGGGTAGTTATGGAAGTGGTGTTGTCGAGACATCTCGCCATACGTTCCGGTGTATATCAGGGACGCCCGGATGGTGGTCGCTCTATTGGTAATACAGTGGACGGATTGTTCGGCCCCATGCTCATGATCGAACCCTCATTTAGTTTTGCGATCCGAGATTATCCAGGGCAATTCCGAATTGGATACTGGTACAACGGCGATACGTTTGAACACCTGGACGGTGCTGGCGAATCAAGCAGTGCCAGCGGTATCTATGCAATCTGGGATCAGCTATTTTATCGTGAGAATCCTGCATTGGATGAAAGCGATCAAGGAGCAGGATTTTTTATCCAATTTGGATACACCGGTAGAAAAGCGATTGAAGCGAAAACATATTTTGGCGCAGGGTTCCAATGGGCGGGGGCCATTCCGCATCGGGACAGGGATATAGTCGGTTTGGGGCTTTTTTATGTTCATTTTAACCCGGCGGCAGGATTGGAAAAATCATTTGAATTAACAATAGAGACCTTTTATGAGATCCAATTATGGCATTCGCTTTATATTAAACCTGATATACAACTAATCATGAATCCCGGCGGCTCGGATAACGATACGGCGATTGTCGGGGGGATACGCTGGGGATATACGTTTTGAGACGAGTCTTCTTTCACTGAAAAGGATTGTTAAACTACCGATATGGGATGTACAATAGCTGTATCTTAACAACAACAGGATGTAGATTATGTCAGATTCAGATTCGAGCACCACCCCCCAGCCCGATATGTTGGAAGCCTGGGAAGACGATGTGCTGAAGCGTTATCCGGAAGAGGGTAAGTCGAATAACTATGATAAAGACTTTCGGGACTACGACGATCCGGCTCGATCCAGCGTGAAAGAATTCTATCGCCTGAATCACGAGAACCAGACGCTGGACTTTGCCCGAGATAAAAAGGAAACCTTCGGCAAACGGAATAAACGCCAAATGGGGATCTGGGAGACGTGTGAATATTTGAACACCCTGGTGGATGACAGCGATCCCGATACGGAACTGACTCAGATTCAGCACCTGCTCCAAACCTCCGAAGCCATTCGCGCCGATGGGCATCCCCGGTGGTTTATCCTCGCCGGGCTGGTGCACGATCTGGGCAAGATTCTGTGTCTGTGGGACGAGCCGCARTGGGCSGTGGTGGGTGATACGTTTCCSYTGGGCTGTAAATTTTCSGAYAAGATYGTGTATCCGAATTTCTTYGAGCAGAATCCGGACTWYCAGAAYGCCGAGTAYATGACCGACTSCGGYATCTACGAAGAAGGCTGYGGACTGGATAACGTSACCATGTCCTGGGGWCAYGACGARTAYATGTACATGATTGCCAAGGACTACTTGCCCGAAGAAGCCTTATACATGCTGCGGTATCACTCCTTCTACGCGGCGCATCGCGAAGGCGCGTACCAACACCTGATGAACGATCACGATAAAGACATGTTCAAATGGGTCAAGGCCTTTAATATCTACGACCTGTATTCGAAGGCGGATGAGGCTCCGGATGTGGACGCGCTTAAACCTTACTACGAAGAGTTGGCTGCGGAGTTTTTTCCAGAGAAGATCGCCTGGTAGCTTTTTGCCGAGGAAGATTTTTTTAGAGACATGGTCATCTATATTGAGTTGACTCAGAGTCATTATCGAGAAGAGATTGCCGCGTCGGTCTGCGACCTTCTCGCAATGACATGCTGAGAGAAGTCCAATTTGTTTTATGGTGTCATTGCGAACGAAATGGAGTGAAGTGCGGCAATCTCATCACGGACGTAGTCAGTTTTAATGTAATTTCGCCCGAATATCTTCTGCGATATCCACCAACGCCGTATGCGCCGCCGGGACAGCCCCGCCCAAAGCGGTAAAAGCATGGCATAGAGAATCGAAACTTCGATACGACACATCCACACCCGCCTCGCGAAGTTTTTCTGCGTAAGCCTCCCCCTCATCATGAAGAGGATCAAATCCCGCCGTGTAGACCAAAGCCGGAGCCAATTCGGTAAAATCAGTTTCACGCAGCGGTGATACACGCGTATCCGAAACATCCTCCGGGGAAGTGAGATAGTGACTGCCGAACCACTCCATCGCAGCCTTGTCCAAGGGATACGCCTCACCAAAATCGGTATACGACTGCGTATCCATAGCGGCATCCACCCATGGATAGATCAGCACCTGGCACAACGGTTGCGGCAGCCCTTCTCTTTTCAAGGTATGCGTGATGACAGATGACAGTCCACCCCCAGCGGAATCACCTGCAACCACCATACGCTCCACGTTACCGCCCCAATCATCTCCATGTTTACGAAGCCACATATAAGCCGCCACCGCATCCTCCGCAGCAGCGGGGAACGGATGCTCCGGTGCAAGACGGTATTCAACCGATACCACGATACATGCAGCCACATCGGCAAGCATCGTGCAAAAACCGTGACAGGAATCAAGTCCGCCGATGACACACCCGCCCTGATGCATATACTGTAAAATGGGATACGGCCCTGTTCCATCTTTTGGAGTGTATACACGTACTGCGATATCGCCCCTGGGACCTGGAATGAGACGATCCTCTATAGAGGCCAATCCATGTAACGAATTCTGCGTTATGGAAAACGCCTCGTCCATGCCCTGGCGCGCCTCGTTGGGAGTCAGAGAGGACATAGGCGGATTCTTCGCGCCTTGAGCCGCGATAAACTGCACCATGGGATCCAGCGTACGTCCTGCTATCGTAACGGGTGTACCGCCGGACATGCTGACAAGGACCTTATCCGGCAAACGCTTGAATAGTCCCAGCATAAATTTCTGAACAAAAGAAGAAATGACTACTACTCCCTAATTAGTTGACTACAGGTGTATTTTTTCACAAAGAACATTGTGCGTACAAATTTGTACTGAAGCCCTTCAGTGCGAACAAAATTGGACAGCCTATACCGCCAATGTAGCCGATATTTGTCATTTCCTATACCAGCAGGCAGTCATGAGACGTTATGCCGCAAGTAGTTAGGCATGATTTCGGAATYGATGACAATTTGTGGCACGGCATTTGCTCATACACCCCATTGAATTGGTGAGGAACGAAACTAGCAACGTAAAGGGTGATTACAATGAATGCGGATATGACGGTAGAAGAAATGCTCAAGACCTTATGTGAAGCTCAGAACGATATGTTCCGTAATGAGTGGGACCGGTTGATGCATACGGAAGAAGAACCCGTACTGACCATCGACGCTTCCGACTTCGAAGCAGCGTAAATAGAAATTCACTTGACATGATAGTATGGCCATGTTTTTTGTGGCACCTACTACTATTCGGTATCCAGCCCTCTTGATATTCAGTGATCGGCATCAAGATCCGATATACAAGTTTGTATACGCATGCTGAGTGTATCCCGTATCACCATGCGTACCCTTCTTCACCAAATAATTTTCTCAGCTCGTTCCTGCTTGTCTGCTCCTAAATTTCCTTCCTGTGTTAAACGACGTAAACAATGGAGAAATTCCATGAGTACCCTGAAATTTGTGCGACGGTATGTGGTGGTCTCGCTGGCCGCTCTAATGGTCTTGCTGCTGCTATCCACTTCAGTGCATGCCGCAGAATCCGACGTGATGGATCTTTCATTGGAAGATCTTCTCAACATGGAAGTCACCTCTGTCTCCAAGAAACCCGAAAGTCGCCGGGCAGCACCTGCAGCAATCTACGTCATTACTGCCGATGATATTCGCCGTTCCACTGCTACGACAATCCCCGATCTGCTGCGCAACGTACCCGGTGTACACGTAGCCCGATCCAGCTCCGATACATGGTCCGTTACCGCCCGAGGCGACAGCGGCGAATTTTCCAACAAACTACTTGTCCTCATTGATGGCCGAAGTATATATACCCCATTGTTCGGCGGCGTGTTCTGGAATGCCAACGATGTGATGCTCGAAGATGTGGAGCGTATCGAAATTATACGCGGCCCCGGTGGGACGCTGTGGGGTGCCAACGCTGTAAACGGCGTCATCAACATTGTGACCAAGCACAGTTCTGATACTCAAGGCGGCTTGATTACTGCTGGTGTAGGTACCTACGAACAAGGATTCGGCTCCCTTCGGTATGGTGGCCAAATGAACGAAGACACCTTCTATCGCGTTTACGCTAAATACACCAACCGGGATAGCGGCGGAAGAAATGCAGCGCCATCAGAGGGTATTGGTGATATAGGAATAAAACCCCCCGATATGATAGCCGAAGACGGTTGGGATGCCCTTCAGGGTGGCTTCCGGTTAGATAAAAAATTATCAGAGGACGAAACCCTCCTTTTCGAAGGAGATATCTACAGCAATCGATACGATAAGGTGTACACCCTGCCATCTAGAGACCCCAACGAGTTGCTTCGCGTTGAATCAACTACTCAGGGTTTCGGCGTGAATTTTCTTACCCGGTGGGAAAAAACACTATCAGACGATTCAAGTTTACATCTGCAGGGATACATTGCACACACTCAATTCGACGACATCTATCTGGGCCAAGAGCAAACCATATTCGATCTTGAGTTCCAACATCGCTTTGCCTGGAGTGAACGAAACGAATTGGTATGGGGCCTCGGGTATCGCTTCACCAGCGACAATATAGACAACACCGATTTCTACATTTACGATCCCGATAGTCGCAGCCAAAATCTATTCAGCGCCTTTATTCAAAATGAATTTCAAGCTACAAACAACCTGAAATTGATAGTGGGATCAAAAATCGAGCACAATGAATTCACCGGAGTGGAAATTCAGCCCAGTGCCCGCTTCGTATGGACTCCCAATTCGAAACACGCTGTCTGGGGCGCCGTGTCCAGGGCAGTGAGAACACCTGACCGGGCTGTTCGTGACATAACCCAAGTATTTGCGTACGTGCCCGGTACCATTTTGGACGATGGGGCGGTCATTCTGCGTGGTAACAACGATGTAGAGTCCGAAGATCTGCTGTCTGTCGAATTGGGATACCGGGTTACATTGCGGGATAACTTATTCCTGGATCTGGCAGCCTATTACAACGAAGAATCGAATGCTTTAAGCTCTATTACAGAAGGGCCTTTTGTCGAYCCMNAWRTCWYCMNNGAWWKCGMWMKMMCWCAMTTNTCTRATTACCAACGGTGCGGACCGCGAGCTGTTCGGTCTGGAAGCCGTCCTCGACTGGGGGCCTAAATCATGGTGGAACCTGCGGGCTATTTTCTCTTTCCTCGATATTAGTCCGGAGGGAGGTTTCGACGACAACTATCCCGACCATACGGCCTCGTTGATCAACAGCTTCAAGTTAGGGGRAAAAGTGGATTTAGATGTTACCGTGCGCTATGTGGACTCGCTGAAATACAGCTTGATAGACAGCTACATTACTGCGGATGTCCGGCTGGGATGGCGACCAAAGGAAGATATGGAAATTGCGCTCGTGGGGCAAAACCTGCTCGATGGCGACCGCTTCGAATTCAAGGATGGATTATCGTTCAACATACCTTCTCAAGTACAGCCCGGTGTTTACGGCAAAATTACCTGGGAATTCTAGAAACAAACAATGATACTTTCACCAATACATAGGCGGTTCGCTGTAAGAAACATGTTGTGGGTTCTTCCTGCAATGGTGTTCCTGCTGCTCTTCTGTACGCCCTCGGTGCTTTCCGAGAAGTTGTCCGATAACGAAATTAAAGCTGCTCTGGTGTTGAAACTGNCCCAGTTTGTCACATTGCCGGATGATCTGTTTGAAGACACCAGATCTGAACTGATCATAGGCGTGGTAGGTGATAAGGATTTCATGGCCAGTGTCAAAAAGCTGCACAAAGGGAAAAGAATAAATGGAAGGCGTGTGAAACTGATCGTTACCCAGGATGCCGACGATCTGAAACAATGCCATGTCGTGTATGTCGATACATCCACAGCCGATCTAAGCGAGAATGAAATAGACCGCCTAATTGAATTGGGCGCCATGATCATTAGCAACAACATAGACGTGGCATCCCGAGGCGGTATGGTCTATCTGCGGTTGAAAAATAACAAGTACGTCATTGAAATCAATCTGGATGTGGCGGAACGAAATAAAATCGTGTTCAATTCGCAGCTTCTTCGCATCGCCACCATTGTGCGTGACAAAAAATAGACGCCGGATAATGCTTTCGCATCACCCGGCGCCCAGTGAATATTGCTAGAATAAGTATCAGCTTACTGAGGACACAGCTCAAAGAGTCCTGCCGCGCCCTGACCGCCGCCGATACACATGGTTACCACGCCCCACTGAGCCTGTTTCTCCACCATCTGATTCGCCAGCGTGCCTACCATACGTGATCCTGTCATGCCGAAAGGATGACCAATAGAGATGGAACCGCCGTTGATATTTAATTTATCTATGGAAATGCCAAGCTGGTCCTTGCAATACAATGCTTGCACAGCAAACGCTTCGTTGAGTTCCCACAGATCAATGTCGCCTACCGCAAGGCCATGGCGTTTCAGCAGTTTGGGCACAGCATAGATAGGGCCTATGCCCATCTCGTCCGGCTCGCAACCTGCCGTAGCAAATCCACGGAACGCGATCTTGCCTTTAATGCCCAGTTCTTCCGCTTTGTCCCGTGACATTAGCAGCGTAGCCGAAGCGCCATCG
>NVWG01000129.1 GCA_002746185.1 Candidatus Hydrogenedentota bacterium | reverse complement strand
CCTGCTGACCGGCGAAAAGGTTCAGCAGCCACGCAACCGCCGGCAAAGCATCCGCAACATCACGACGCCGACACCGCCACCTGCGGCAACGACAGCGCCTGCTGCCATGCCCGGACCTGAAACGGCGTAAAAAGGTTTCTGCGCTTAGGCGTGTCCGGCTTCGTGCATCGATAGACCAGGCATCGATACTTTCACTTTCCAGAGCCGAGAGAAGTAGTTTGACACCCTCTGGAGTGGCGAGGATTCCATTGAGAGCAGCCTTTCTGGTCTCGCCGGAGAATCCGAACCAGACGTTTCGCTTGAGGTACTCCTGCGCGACCGATTCATTCCGAAAGCCGTTGAGTGCTGTGACTGCGGCGACTTGAAGCCGCTGAGTTGTACTCGGGCTAAAGAGTTGGCTCAATACTTCGCCGGATGTGCCGAAATCCGTGTGCCCCAAAACTCGAATGGCGAGTAGCTTCGTTTCTTCGGAACTGTCAGGTGTGCCCAATAGCTGCATACACTCCGTAAGCCAAAGACTAACCCCATTTGGTGTATTCGAATCTTGACCCGAATATACTTGTTGCAGCTTTTCAAGCGAAGATGAACCCTTTGGGAATTTCTTATTTCGCTGAACGCCATCCAGCACTCCCTTGAACGCAGCTAAACGCCAGAAGTTTTTTTCTGTAGGGTCATCTTTAAGAATATTCTCTACATAGTGAGCGATAGATTCTAACGATTCGGACAACGCAATAATCCGACTTATGCCCTCCATGAACTCCGGCCATCCTGTATCGCCAGCCAGTTCCTTTTGCAGGAGCAGTTCCGAAAATGCCGATGCCTCCTTACCCAGAGCACTCAGCACCACAACTTGCGCCCAAGGGTCGCCAATATCCTTTTTAAGAATCAATGTTAATGCCGATAGTGTATCTGATTTCGGCGAATCTATATCTCCCAGAACCAGCGCACAGGCAAAGCGGACATTTGCGTTAGGGTCGTTTGCGAGTTTGAGGATGTCGGTATGCAATTCAGCTATTGACTCGCCTAGCTCTCGGGCGAGTCGAAGACCCAGTTCGCGGATATCTGGAGAGTCGGCTTTAAGGGCTGCGCGTATGTGAGAGACCGTGAGAGCATCCGCAGCATTGAGTAGATGAAGAGAAAGGGCACGCGCACGCGGTGATGTATCGGCACCAAGAGATGCTTCTAGAAGAGGGACATTGGCCTGGTTCAATTCTTCGAGCAGGAGTCGTTGCGCAGTGTCCCGGTGCCATCCGTTGAGATGCCCCAGGGTATCGACGAGCACCTGAGGCGTCGAAGCATCGAACTTTGCGGGACTATATTCTTTCGCACCCGTGATTCGATATATACGCCCATTGGCTTTTCCCGCATCGAAATCCGTAGTCGCTGCTACCTCATCCGGAAGGTAGGTGGGATGCTCGATTGTCWTTCGATACATATCACAAAAATACAAGGAACCATCAGGGCCGTTCGCCAGAAACACCGGGCGAGACCATTCATCCGTTGTCGCCAGAAACTCTGCCTTCGATTCGTCTTGACCACGACGGGCTTCGAAAGTACCTCCCAAGGTCGTAAGCACATCCCGATGCACTAGGTTGCCAGTGGGTTCGCACACAAAACTGTTCCCGTAGTATTTCTTAGGGAGTGCTGTCCCTCGATAAATAACCAGGCCGCACGCGGCAGTGAAGGTGCCTTCATGTGCATAGGCGGTAGTAGCAGCGCTACTAAGGGCGAAGACGGGGGACGCTGCTCCGTGTACAGGGATATCCTGTACCAATCCTGACCGATTCAAAAAGGGATTGCGTGTCAAATCGGAAGCCTCGAGAACGCTATGAACCAGATGATTGCGATTGCTGCATGTAAACTTGTGACCATAGTCATCGAAAGCAAGGCCAAATTGTGCACGACCAGCGCGTGCCTCAAGTGCATGAGTAAGAGGGTTGTACCGTAGGTCGTTGAGCCCCATATCAATCGTCGGTATTTCCGGGTGCCCGGGCACCCTCACTGTTCCACCACTCAAACCATTGGTAAAGTGTATCCAGTTGTCAATTCCCAGTGTGGGGTGACTAACATAGAGCTGTGTAGAACCACCCCTCTTAAAACCCTCAAGGAATATTTCACGAATATCCGCTACGTTATCCCCATCGGTGTCTTTCAAGAAATACACATGTGGTGCCGCTGTAACCAATACACCGCCTTTCCAAGGCATGATGCCATTGGGGTAATCAAAACCATCTGCGAAAACATGCCGGGTTTCGTAACGCCCATCGTGATCCTTATCCTGCAGCATCACGACGATTCCGGCTGGGCCATCTGAGCCGCCAGTCGGGTATCCACGATTCTCTACGACATACAGGTTGCCCCGTTCGTCAAAGCACATCGCGACAGGATCGAATACTTCGGGTTCTGCAGCGACCAATTCGATGTGTAATCCATCCGGAACCACAAATCGCGCCAGTGATGCCTCTGGAGACAGAGCCTCAGGTTGTTCCGAATATCCCATCGTGTGGAATAAAGATAAGAACAGAGAAAACCACACCAATATTTTCGGTGACACCAAGGGCAGACGTTCTCTTAATCGAAATGTACCAGCCTGAACCCGGTTTTCTATGCCAGTGCGGGGATGCGGGATCACATCAATGCACTCAAGATTTTTCCGGCGGTTGATGTACAGATTGAATTGATGAGATTGGGGGTGATGCTTAATCATGATAGAAACAATATCATGATTATCGTTCGCACATCTACAATTATAAAATGTGAATTCGTATCAAACGACGAGGTAAGAATTGGTCGATGCCGGGTCGTAAGGGAACCCCGGAAGTTATTCGACGGCTGTTATGCATCATGGCCGAGTCGAGTCCGCGAGCTCCTCGACGACTTCACGCGTATCGTAATCGCTATCGTTGTCCACCACGACGACTTCGATGCGCAGGCCTTTCCGATCAGCAGCCACCAACCATTCAAGTGTTTCCCGGAGGGTGTCCGAGCGATTCCTAGTGCAGATCGCAACCGAAATATTGAGAGCATTTTCCATGCCACCCCAATATATGGTCTGCTCCGTGGATGATACCAGAGCTTGGGTCAGTATACCGCATTATTTGGCATGAATTTCACCGAAGCGAGATTCATGCATTTTACGTTGGCTTTAAAATTATCTATTAGCGGGGGCAGGTTTCGATTTGACTCAGTCTACTCGTAGCGTTAGCTTGAGATATAGATAAATGCGATATTCTCGCTTGCGGAACTAGATTTGGCAGGTTATCGGCATTAGGCGGCCTCCTCGATATACTTGGGGAGGTGCGGAAATGAATCTGCGGTGTCTCGGCTTGTATTGACGGGCATTTTGATGAAATAGGAGGAGTCTTGTACATGGGTGTTAGTCCGGTCCTCTTCGCCGTCGTGGGGTTGCTCAGTCAATATTTTGAGCCGCGATTCAATGTGAAGRTGCAGTTGCTCGTTTTTCAGATTCGTATGCTGCGAGCTCGTATCAATGCAATGAAGATCGTGCCGACTCCCAAAGAGCGGGCTGAGTTGATGAGGCTGGGAGCGATTCTGGATCATGATATCAACGGTATCATGTTTGTCGTTCACCCGTCTACGTATAAGAAGTGGATTCGTGATGGAAGACGAGGCARGAACTGGGTGATGCCGGGTCGCAAGGGAACCCCGGAAGTTATTCGGCGATTGTTGTGCATCATGACCGAGTCGAATCCGCGCTGGGGCCACCGTCGTATCGTGGGTGAACTCAGAAAGCTGGGAATTCGTATTGGTGCCACGACCGTGCGTGATTTGCTCAAGGCGATGGGATTGTATCCGGAGCCTACCAAGGGCAGGAGCAAGGGGAGCATCCCGTGGCGTACATTCATCGAGGCGAATAAGGAGTCCATGCTTGCTACGGACTTCTTCTCGAAAAATGTCTGGACTATTTTGGGTAAACGCCAACTCTACTTTCTTGCCTTCATACATATTGGGAGTCGCAGAGTATATTGTAGCGTCGGCACCTACAACCCTGACGACGAATGGGTGACGCAACAATCGAGAAATGCATTGATGTGGACTGAGGCTCACGATATTTCCGTGAAGTATCTGATTCAGGATCGCGACAGGAAATTCTCTGGCGAAAAATTCATCAGATTTTGGAAGGGAACCGCGCGAAGAATCAAGACTCCCGTGCGCTCGCCGATGGCGAATTCGTTCATGGAGAGTTGGGTAGGCTCCATAAAAAGAGAATGTTTGARTTATATCGTCGGGCTGAGTAGGGAGCAAATTAACTATTGTGTCTATTTGTGGGTTTCCCATTACAACACTCGTCGCCCACATAGAGGAAAGGGCATCGACAACAACGTACTTGATGTGGATTTCACTCCTCAACGTAAGGGCGAAATTCAGTGCGAACAAAAACTCGGTGGACTCATCACCGAGTGGTCGAGAAAAGAAGCCGCGTAGTTTCTTCCTATCAATTCGGCAATTCGAAGGTTCATCAGTTAGCTTCACGAATGAAAGCAGATTGCGGACTTGTACCCACCYAATCAACTCCGCCCTATTCTCTGTATCACGCCGCAACATTTCCCAATCCATCAATTTTTCTGAAGTCCAAAAAGTTGATTTTCATTCTTCAATTTGATTAGATCGAAGTACGATCATCATAATCGCAGCAGAGATTCATTTCCGCACCCCGCACCCTTGGTCCAAATCAAACGGTGTACAGTTGCCCGTTTTGGCATGAAAAAAGGGACCTGCAAAATCGTTGCAAGTCCCTGATATGATTGTTGGTAGCGGGGGCAGGATTCGAACCTGCGACCTTTGGGTTATGAGCCCAACGAGCTACCAGACTGCTCCACCCCGCGTCACATGAAAAAACGCACCGTGCTACGGTGCGATTGACAAGACTATCAAACGGGACGGACCATGTCAAGAAACCAACAAAAAAAGCTGCGGACAACTCGTCCGCAGCTCATTAAAAAAATTATGTATGATGTGGTTAACCGTCAAAAACAGACTTGAAATACGCCTTATTATCCAAAAGTTTCAAGTCCACATCCGTAAACCGGTCAAACTCGGATTGAGAAATAGGAGCCTTTTCTTTATTGCTGTCCTGAATGGGCGCAGGTACACCTTCTTCCTCGTCGAATGACTCTTCCGTGAATTCGCCCATTAACTCATCGGTCACAAAGTCGTCATTCTCAGATCCCGACTCATCGGATAACATCCTGCCTATGCGTTCATGCAGAAAGTCCGTCAATATTCCAACCAAATGCTCTTGACGCTCCTCTACAGAGCCGGACTCCATGAWGAACTTATCCAGCGCAAGTACCTGACCGCAGAATACCGCCACCAGTTCCTTACATTGCGGGCAAGGCCCAATTATGATGGAACCAATAGGCGGCACCATAATCTGTCCTTGCGCACCACAGTGSGGACATTGAACTTCAATTAACGAAAGCATAATTGCATCACCTCATTTCAAGCCAAATTGCATAACTGAATTTTAGCACCAGGTTACGAGTTATGCAAAATCGCTTCAAAATTTCAATTTTATATCATTATTATTACTACGTGCTCAATTGAGTAATGCTTTATAAATACTGTCTATATGCACATAAATAAAAGGTTAATTATTTACTAACTCCGCTATAGTATATAACGCATTTCAGGTGGGGTTTATTCAATCGCACGTCATATTTAGACTACATCAAGAACCTGAAACAGCCTCAGCCAAGGCTTCAACTGACATAAGTAAATCATGCCCAAGTTCTTTATCGTCAAAGGTTTCCATATCATGCCATCGGGGATACGTCAGAAAAGTGACCCGATATTGCTGATGAATCGTCTCAATGGAAATTTGGGTGGTTTCATTCGTCACATCTTCCAAAACAATAGTAAATTTGGTTCGATGCGGTACCAGCAAGCCCTTCCGCTTCATAGGTGTATATCCGATGATCAACCCCCGTTTATCGCGAGTATATACATTATATTCCTTTTCCAATAATGCATCTCTCACCGTCTCCCAAGCCTGATCCATGGGAAGACTCACCACTACCGCTTCCTCATTCGCCTGTACTAACGCCACCTCCCCATTGGAACGGCATCCAACGACACCCGTCCCCAAGGCCATACAGACAAACAGAACTAATAGGCGATTAACCATCATAAATCCCCACAAAAATTATCTCGCGAGATTCTAGCACAGCCCCCGCATCGGTGCAAACCGCCTCAACYCYTATCAGTCTCAATTGTGGAAGCCSATACATCCGTCTGATACACTCCCCAAGYAAATAAGGTAYATGTATGAYATCTACACCYYCTCCCAATGTTCTRCTGGYAACCCAGGATCCTGTCCAGGCTGAAGAAATCCTGGATACGCTCCAGGCCTCCACATTCGACGTCACCTGGGTGCAAGACGACGAAGCCGCCATCAATGCCCTGAACCAAGGCACTTTCCACGCACTAATCACTCAAATCAACGCGCAGCGCATCGATGGGCTGCGTATGATGACTGCCGCTCAAAGCCATCGTCCGAATATCGTAACACTCCTTATCGCCTCTCAAAATGACATGGATTCCTCCGTCACAGCACTCCAGAACGGCGCATTGGATTTCCAAATCCCACCCTTGAATATGGAACGGCTGACCACCATCCTGCAACATGGCTTGGCACTACAGGATCTGCAATACGAAGCCCAGCGCCTGCGCCGTCGCCTGGACTCCCGATACGGATTGAGTAATGTCATAGGTCAATCTCGCGCCATCGAGCAGGCCTACGAAAAAATCCGCCAGACCGCGCCGTCCGATACCCCCATCATTCTCGTAGGCGAACCCGGCACCGGTAAAGACCATCTCGCCCAAGCCATCCACTATGCCAGTACACGCTCAACCGCGCCCATGGTGAAATGGTTATGCACCGCAGATACCCTCCCCAACGCAGACATCGATCTCTTCGGGCTCCCCCCCAACACTCCCGGACTCATCACCACAGCCCACACCGGCACCTTGTACCTCGATTCCATACACAATCTTCCTACGCCCCTCACTGACCAACTCCTCACCCTACAATCGCTGCACACCTTTGAACGCCCCGGCGATCCTGCTACCCAACGCGCTGACGTCAGACTCCTACTCTCCATAAACCCCAAAGATGATATCGGTACATCCACCCAACACCTGCTCAGCGAACTCCAACGCCGCTTCCACGCCGTCACCATCGAACTACCCCCATTACGTGACCGCCCCGAAGACATCCCTATCCTCACCGACTWCTTCATTCAGCACCACGAGCAATCGGCAGGGAAAACAGGCATCACCATCAGCCCCGATGCCCTCAGTCTGTTGAGCCAATATCCGTGGCSATCCAATGTGCGGGAACTCACCGCCGTCATTCAGGGTATGATCCTTTCCGCCCCGGACGAAACCACCCTGACCTCCCAACATATCCCCCACACCATCACCCAGTCCCTGGCCTCCATCGACACCCACCTGCAAATCCCCATGGGATCCCCCCTCAGCGACGTAGAACGCACCATGATAGAAGCCACCATGGAACATTGCCGCCATAATAAAGAAGAATGCGCGAAAATCCTCGGYATCGGCCTGCGCACCCTCTACCGYAAACTCAAAGAATACGAAACARGCTGAATCCAGAGTCACTACCAATTTTTTGTTATAATAACTCCCGGAATATCCCGCAAGGACGCGATGTTACACTCATACGTCTTAACAGGTGATGATTACTACGCTTATGATTTATTTTAAAACCAGCCAAGTCGTTCCCGGCAAGGGTGACGCATGGATGTATTACGAATGCGACGACGACCAGACGGTCCGCCGTTACATGACGCTGATCCCAGATACGGGTGAGCTGGATAAAGTGCCCAATCCTTTCATCAAAAAACTACAACGCCCGGACATGCTTCAGCCCTGTGAACAAGAAGAATTCTATCGTCATTGGCCCCCGGAAGAAACCAACGGTGCCCAATCCGCCACGCAGGATGTAGTTAAAGATCAGCTGAAAAAAGACGGTGTTCGGGCGCGTATGCATTTCGACCCCAACATGACCGTTCAAGAAGCCATGTTCGTTCACCCTCAAGTGGCCGAAGTCTTCGCCGCATTCCATCTGGGCGGCTGCTCCAGTTGCGGCATCAGTGAAATCGAGACCGTCGCCCAAGTGTGCATGGGATACGGGGTAGACATCGCCATGCTCCTGGAAGTGCTGGAAGGTCTCATGGACGATATGCCGGACCCCGCCAACAAAAACGAAACCACCAAAGCCGATGAAAAAGTCGCCAACGTAGAATAAGATAAGGAACCCACTCATGGCCACTACCGATACCCCCAACGCCATCGTCAACGCTACCCCACCAGCTGTCGAAGAACTCAAACGCCTCTTGGATACAGAAGTTGAAGGCGTCACTGGCGTACGCATGGCCGTTAAAGGCGGCGGATGCTCCGGCCTGTCTTATGTCCTCGACTTCGACCAGTTACGCGACGGCGACAACATCGTCCAGCAAGACGGCATCCAGTTCTACATGGACAAAAAGTCCACTATCTACCTCAAAGGCATCCAGCTCGATTACAAAGAAGGCCTGAAAGGCAAAGGCTTCGTGTTCCAAAATCCCAACGCCTCCAGCACCTGCGGCTGCGGTGAATCCTTCTCCGTCTAACGATCCACATCACTGCATTACAGTAAACATCAAACCTTCTTTGTACCGTCTGCAGCTAAAAAATTGCGAACACTATTGAGATACCGACATTCATGGTATATGCCATATCTAGATTCGATCCCTTGCTGCATACCACATGGATTAAATTGTAAATAAAATCGTAAATTGTGGCACAGTCGCCCTCGGCTGTGCTGGAGCCCCTTCGGGTCGAGCCAGTGGCACGGTCAGGAGCCCGGCCACAGCGGGTGTAAGCCGCCCTCGGGGGTGAGGAGATTGCCGCACTTCGCTCCGCTCATTCGCAATGACATCTTGTCTGTGTCATTGCGAGAAAGGCGAAGCCGGACGCGGCAATCTGGTCACTCCCGCGACTACGAATCCACGGTGTGACATTTCGTGCCGAGGAGACATTATGGGTAAACTCCTTTTYANNAWKWKKYWMWTAATNTCTTGTATGTCTGGTCGATATATGTAGATACTACTTCCAGGACTTCACCAGTTCTTCGTAGGACATGGTTTTGGGTTGTTSGTCGGGGCGTTSGGCTTTGGGGGCGCCGGGYTGGGASAGCCAGTATTCGGCGGTCTTTTCKTCGTTGAGTTTGGGGGAGTATTCGGCGAGTCTCATYTTRCCCATCARGTCGTCCATRGAWGCKGCGATGTTGTCCATGGCTTCTTGCGGGGTGACTTGTCCGGTGACAGCGGGGGCGATGTTCTGCCACCATTGTTCTGCTAGGAGGGGGTAGTGAGGGACGTTGGGGCCGGAATCGGTCCAGAGTTTTTCCGCAGTGGATTTATAGAAGGTGATGAGTCCTCCAAAATCGCCTTCACGTTCCGCCAGGTAATCGGAGTTAACGGTGGATTTACGGATAGGCGTTTTACCTACCATGAATTTTTTGAGGGACACGGATTTGGATACACAAAACTGCGCCCAGAGCCATGCGGCATGACGGTCATTGCCTTTAACGGAATCTTTAAGAATGGTCCAGCTTCCCGCATCTTGATAACCCACCTTCATGCCTTCGTCCCAGTATTTGCCGTGGGGCGTAGGGGCGATGCGCCACAAGGGTTTACCGTCGGCATCGGTGACGGAACTATCATGGGAGGTAAAGGCATCGTCGGATAGCCAGGTGGTGTATTGRAAWACMCGCTGRGCRATGATGCCKCGSGMCGGGACWGGKCCSGCTTCGGACCAGGTCATGGATGCRGCGAAGGGMGGCGCGTAGGCCTTCATCCAGTCCACATATTTGGTGAGGGCATACACTGCGGCAGGACCATTCACGGCACCGCCACGGGTGACGGAGGAGCCCACGGGGATGCCGTCTTCCACGCGGATGCCCCATTCATCCACAGGGAGTCCGTTGGGCAGCCCCGTGTCGCCCACACCTGCGATGGACAGCCACGCATCGGTGAAGCGCCAGCCCAGGGACGGTGATTTCTTGCCGTAGTCCATGTGTCCGTAGACCGTTTGCCCGTCGATTTCACGTCCAGTAAAAAACTTAGCGATGTCTTCGTAGGCCGCCCAGTTGAGGGGGACACCCAGATCGTAGCCGTATTCGTCGCGAAAGGCTTTTTTCAGGTCATCTCGAGAAAACCAGTCGTAGCGGAACCAGTACAGGTTAGCAAACTGCTGATCGGGAAGCTGGAGTTGGTTGCCGTCGTAGTCCTGTCCAAATTCCGGGTTGAGGAAGTCGTCCAAATCAAGACCGGGGTTGGTTACGTTCTTCCCTTCACCGGACATGTAGTCAGATAGATTGAGGGCGGAGTCAAGACGCAGGTGGGTGCCGATCATGTCCGCGYCGTTTACATAGATGTCGTAGAGTTTTCGTTTCGTCTGGATTTGACGCTGCACCCGATCCACGATCTCCCCTTCGCCGATGATRTCGTGAGTRACYTTAATGCCCGTAATCTCAAAGAACGCCTGAGCGAGAACTTCCGATTCCCAGACGTGGGTGCGGATGCCTTCGGCAGCGGATTTGATCTCCATACCTGCGAAGGGTCGGGCGGCTTTCGCGAACCATTCCAGTTCGGCGCGTTGTTCTTCCTGAGAGAGGGCACTGGGCTGGAATTCGGCGATCCATTTGTCGATGGACGCAGAGGTGTCATCGGATACGGGACTTTCATCCAGAGGCGGCGGGGGTGTGGTGTCGTCGCTGCCGCCGCATCCGGCGAGGGTGGCGGAAAATCCGAGGATGAGGGTAAAGGCCCAGTATTTTTTCATGGTGTAGGTGCTCCCGCGAGTTGAGAATTAAATAATTTATCCCCATGGTACCGGGGTTTCAGCATGATGTCTAGTTTACCTTTTTCTTGGGACAGAAAAAGGTAAAACCAAAAAGAACCGATAGATGCTTTGCATCAGAAGGAAATGAAATTCTGAATATTTTTGGAAATTTGGGGTATTTGTATATAGGAAAGAGGGAGGGTATATGCATCAATTGGCTGGGTATAAAGAGAGGCATCCTCATTGGGACAAGATCGCACACTTGGGAGTGTGGTTGATATGGCCTGCCCTGGTTTTTTCCGTTGCGTATTTAGTTCAGTTCCTCGTTTTGTTTTACGGATTCGGATTGTTTGTTGGGAGCGGCATTAGGTTCGCGACGGCGCCATCTGCATTAGCTATGGGCGAGTTGCTACAGCGTTTGTTTTTGGGCGAAATCCCTTGGAAATCACTTCTAATTCTACCAGCGTTTACGGCATTGATTACGCTGGTGAAACCCAATACGTTTCGGGATTTATTTAAGAATGGGTTGTAGGAGTCGATATGCAATGCTCCCCTAAAAATGGACGGTTAATCCAACATTGTAGCGAGGACTCCAGACACAGGCATCCTGCCTATGTTTAATCTCAACATGGGCGAGACGCCCATGTCCCGAAAAAGGTGTAGCGTCCGATTTCACATCGGTTGCAAAACCATTCCCTCATCGATGGGGGATTAAGGGGTGCTTTGATTCACAGCCGCCCTCGACGGTGAATCAACAAGGCCAGGCACAGCCCCTCGGGGCATGGGCGTCTCGGGGCTGTTGAAAAAGTCGCCGAACCAATCCGCCACGACTATCCTCACCACCACGGGGCATGGGCGCCTCGCCCATGCAGGTCAATTAAATCACAGGCGGAACGCCTGTGCTCACTATTTCGAATACACGTACTCATCCGCAACCAATCGACTTTTTCAACAGCCCCGTCTCGCCCATGTACGGGCTGAAAGCCCGTTAGGATCCCACGTTGTGGCGGGGGTTTCCATACTCAACACAATACGCGCGCTCGGGATCACGCCACTTTTGCAACGGCTGCTAGGGGCGAATGCTCCTACACTCCCGCGCCGGAACTTGATATAATCCAGGGACGATGTATGATTTTAACGATGAACTGGAAAACTGGCCCGGGGAACGTGTGGAGGCGCTTATCGCGTCTGCTACGCCTGCGGATGTGGACCGGGCGATATCCCGTGAAGCGCGTACGCCGGAGGATTTGGCTGCCCTATTTTCTCCTCATGCCGTGCCAAAACTGGAAGCCATCGCGGCGGAGGCACAACGCCTCACCCGATGGTTTTTCGGACGCACCATCAGCCTGTATGTGCCCATTTATCTTTCCAACGTATGTGGCGCGGACTGCACATATTGCGGGTATGCTGTCAAATCGGGGAACACAGAGAAACGTATCACGCTGGACGAAGCCGCCATCCGCCGGGAATGCGAAACGCTGGCATCGCTGGGCTATCGCAACGTACTCCTCCTCACGGGTGAAGCTCCTCACGCCACGCCTGTGGAGTACATCGCCCAAGGCGTGGCTATTGCCAGGGAATATTTCCCCTCCGTGTCCATCGAGGTCTACAGTCTGGACCAACCGGACTACGAACAGCTCTGCGCACTGGGCCTGGAAGGCGTCACCATCTACATGGAGACGTACGACCGGGACATCTACTCCCAAGTCCACTTGTCCGGCGCGAAAAGCGATTACGATTATCGCCTTCATGCTATCGAACGGGCAGGTCATGCCGGAGCACGCAAACTGAACGTGGGTGTTTTGCTGGGTCTCACCGATTGGCGCGTGGATGGATTCTGGACTGCCCTCCACGCCCGATACTTGCGGAAAACATGCTGGCAAAGCAGCGTGTCCGTTTCGTTCCCCCGGCTTCGCTATGTGCCGGATCGGTTCCACATCCCCAAACTGGTGAGCGACCGGGAAATGGTGCAGTATATGCTTGCCCTGCGGCTCTTCTTGCCCGAAGCCGGGTTTAACGTATCAACACGGGAAACACCGGACTTGCGCGATAACCTGATACCGTTAGGTACCACTATGATGAGCGCCGGGTCATCTACACGCCCCGGCGGGTATGCCACCCATGGCGATGAGGTGCTTCAGCAATTTGAACTGGAAGATCACCGCAGTCTGGAAGAAATGGCCGCTGCTATTCGCAGCGTGGGYTACGAYCCGGTRTGGAAAGATTTCGATCACGCCTTCGATAATCCGAAGCGTATGGAGGTAYCTGCATCATGAAAATTTCTGTAAACGGAGAAGATCGTGCTTACGACGATGGCCTGTCGATTCAGGGACTACTGGATGAGGTGGGCGTATCCGCTGAGGTAACCGCAGTACAGCACAATGGCGATATCATTCCACGGGATGACCTACCCAACATCACATTGAAAAAAGGCGATGTTCTGGAGCTAGTCCGCATTGTGGGTGGCGGATGATGAAAGAATACCAGGCCAAAAAAGAATAWCAGGCTAAACTTGAACTCTTTTATGCCTCTGATTTGTACGTGGTTATTTCTGAAGCGTTTTGTGCAGGACGCTCTTCGCTGGAAGTACTCGACGCGGTATTGGAAGCGGGAGTCACACTCATCCAGTTCCGGGAGAAAGAATGGTCGCACGACAAACTCTATGAGGTTGGGCTGGAATTCCGCAAACGCACCCGTGAAGCCAAAGCGCTTCTAATTGTGAATGATCGCCTCGATATCGCCCAGGCCATTGAAGCCGACGGCGTGCATCTGGGCCAATCCGATCTCCCCATTCACATCGCCCGTAAGGCTGCACCGCAATTGATACTCGGCGCATCCAGTCACAATCTGGAACAGGCTTTGGCGGCACAGAAAGCCGGTGCCAGCTACGTGAACATCGGCCCCATCTTCCCTACGGAGACCAAGGCATTAACCATGGACGCACTGGGACCGGAAGCCATTGATATCATCGCACCTGAACTGCTCATTCCCTTTACCTGTATGGGCGGCATCAAATTGCATAATATCGGGGAGGTTCTGAGCCGAGGCGTGGCTCATCCTGCCGTGGTGACAGCTGTAACCGCTCAGGCAGATGTAGCTGGGGCTGCCCGGGAACTTCGTGATATCATTCAGTCCGCACGACAACAGTCCGCTTTATGACCTGTTTTTCGTACGTTCAAGAATACACTGTACACGTTCAAAACAACTGGAGATACCCCATGCTGAAACAAAATGCCTTCGCAATGCTCATCATCGCCATAGTCCTGGGTTTGGCTTATGGTGCAACCGCTGCCGATAAACCGACGGTGAAATCACCGGAGCTGATTGTCGTGAAATTTGACGCCGATTGGTGCGGCACTTGCAAGAACTTGGCTCCTATCTACGACGAGTTGAGTAAAAATTACGAAAATGAAGACATCCTTTTTGTCACACTGGATCTGACGTCCAGCGAATCCACACAACAGGCCGAGCTCATGGCTTCGGCTCTAGGCATGGACGAAGCCTGGAGTTATAACGACGGCAGCACTGGGTACATCTATGTGCTGGATGGCGAAACGCGAAAAAAAGTGGATGAACTGAATATCACCCACACAGCGGAAGATATGATCGCCAAGGTGGAAGCGTTGCGGAAAGGGTAATAAGCGCGTCACAACTACTGGACGCGACCGGGCCATGGGCATCCTGGGGTTGTTGAAAAAGTCGCCGCACCAATCCGCCCCTGCTATCCTCACCACCACGGGTCATGGGCGTCTCGCCCATGCAGGTCAATTAAATCACAGGCGGAACG
>NVWG01000128.1 GCA_002746185.1 Candidatus Hydrogenedentota bacterium | reverse complement strand
GTGCCAAACAAGTTTTTATTAGCAAAAACCAACAAAAAAAGTTGAGCCTCAACCGCCCGCGGAACCCTTGGTGTTCGGCGATGATTTGATCGATGAATTCACCATTTCAAAATCGCTGCGTGCAGGACAATCCCAGGTCGAAATGTTCACCCCCGAAGGTGTGAACATTAATGAAATCCCCGAAGGCTTGGATATGTGGTTGTCGCGGATAAAAGATTCTGGTGGCACGGTAAAGGCTCAGGCCAAACCGGAACCCGGCGAAGGGACCCGTGGGTTTTTAGGCATCTTTATCGATGTTGCGCTGTATCTGATCGGTTTAGCCAAAGATGAATACGTGTATTCCCCGGCGGATGAATATGATGCCCGGCTGATTTATGACAAAGCCACGGGCAACGTTGAAAAAGTGCTCTTCATCAAAAGAGCCCCCAACACTTGAAAAAACGAGGTGTCTTATGAAACGTTTATTAATCGCCTTTACGGCGTTCAGTTTGGCGGGATGCCAGACGGTGCAAAAGGCTCCGATGGAAGCCGCACCCATGGAAACAAGCTCCGCCGAAGTTCAGGCTATGCCCAGCTCTACCGTGCAAATCATTGACGCGACCAAAGAGGTGACATTTTTAGACCTTTCTGGTTTTGACGAAGACCTGTCGATGAACCTTGGTGACCGCAATAAAAATGTTGTGGTGGTGGCCCCGGCTAAATTTTCCTTAAACAACATTCCCGAACGTCTTGAAAAATGGTTGTCGGCGGTGAAAGACAGCGGTGGAAAGGTTCAGGCCAAAGAAGAAAAAACCACGGTGGCAACCCGTGGAATTTTAGGCGCGCTGATTGATTTAACGGTCAGTGCGGTCAAAGCCAAAAAGGGTTTGGATCAACTGGAAACGGCTGAAAATTACAATGTCTTGCTGACCTATGACAAGCAAACCGGACAGGTTAAAGACGTTTTGTTTTATCATCGATAACCCAGAGGCGGGGTGATGTGAACCATGCGACATTTTAAAATGTCCACTTATGCGTTGATTGCGGCTTTGCTGTCCTTTGCGATTATTGCCGGAGCGCTGGGCAATTCGGCGCTGTTGCATTTTCCTCAAAACATCTGGAAAGACCTGCGGATTTCGGCGGCGACGCCTGTGCTGGTTTCGTCCGATGATATTGTCTTAATCGTGATCAGCTTGGGTCGTCATGTGCCTACACCCGGTGTAAAGGGGCAGGCATTGGCGGAGCGTATTGGCGAAATCGGCGGGATACTTTCTTTTTACGATATGTTCTCTGGCGGCGCGTTTGCCAATGCMACCATCTTTGCGYTAGGCATTATGCCGTATATCAGTGCTTCCATTATTATGTCGTTACTGGTGGTGGTGGTTCCTCAGCTTGAAGCACTGCAGAAAATGGGTGCGGAGGGTCAGAAAAAAATCAATGAAATTACCCGGTATGCCACCATCGGATTATGTGTTGTGCAAGCTATTGGGGTGGGTGTATTTCTCAAGGGTATGAACACCCCCGATGCACCCATTTTGATGTTTGCCGATCCAGGTCTCGGTTTTTACCTTCTGTGCATTCTTTCTTTCACCACGGGTACCGCATTTTTGATGTGGTTGGGTGAACAAATTAGTGAACACGGTATTGGTAACGGAATATCGGTTATTATTTTTGCCAGCATTATTTCCGGCATGCCCGCAGCGATGGCGAACTTGCTGCGGCTTATCAACAGTGGTGAAGTGAGTATCTTTAAATTCGGTATTCTTATGGCCGTATTTGTATTCGTTGTAGCGGGTACGATTATGGTGACAGTGGGACAGCGTCGTATTCCTGTGCAATACCCCCGGCAGGTCAAGGGGCGTCAGGTTAGCGGAAGTCAGCGAAACTATCTGCCGTTGCGTGTGAATCAAGCTGGTGTTATCCCCATCATTTTCGCTAGTTCCCTGCTGATGATTCCTGGCATGGTGGCAACAAACATCGATGTGCCTATTATTCAGACGATTTTCGTGGATTGGTTTGGTTATGGTCAATGGCCTTATAGCGCGGCCTTTGCGGCTATGATTGTTTTCTTCTCCTTCTTCTATACGGCTATCACGTTTAATCCTGTGGAAATAGCCGATCAGATGAAAAAATATGGCGGTGTGGTTGTAGGTGTTCGTCCAGGCAAAGCTACGGCGGATTACTTGAACAAAGTGATGCTTCGTATTACGCTRGTAGGTTCAGCCTTTTTGGTAATTGTCGCAATGCTGCCCAATGTTATGAATGCGGTACTGGAGATAAATGATTTTAGTATTGTACAGTTTTTCGGAGGAACCAGCCTGCTGATTTTGGTGGGTGTGGCTCTGGATACGGTGAAGCAAATGGAGCAGCATCTCATTATGCGAAATTACGACGGCTTTTCTGGTCCCAGCGGTAAACGTATTAAAAGCCGGAGGGGCTAATACCAGGTGCCGGGTCGTATTTTGATATTGGGTGCGCCGGGTTCTGGAAAAGGAACTCAAGCGCGTCGTATAGCGAAAAAGCATGGGTTACCGCATATATCGACGGGCGATATTTTTCGCGGTCATATAGAGCAGCATACGGATTTTGGAAAACGCATTGAGAAGTATATGACATCAGGGAGTTTGGTTCCTGATTCGCTTGCATGCGAAATTGTGGTGCAGCGGTTGCTGGACGAGGATTGTAATAACGGGTATATCCTGGATGGATTTCCCCGGTCCGTACCGCAGGCGGAGGAGCTGGAGCGGGTACTGATAGACCGGAACGAATTGCTGGATGTAGCTCTGGTGCTGGAAGTAGATGCCGAAGAGCTGGTGGAGCGGTTATCTGCTCGGCGGACGTGTCCCGAATGCGGAACCATATATAATTTGAAATTTTATCCTCCGAAAGAGGATGAGCAGTGCGATAATCAGGAATGCAACGGTGCTAAGCTGGTGCAGCGCGATGATGACCAGGAAACGACAATACGGAAGCGGTTGCATGTGTACCATGAAACGACCGAGCCGATGATTGAWTATTATTCCCGGAAGGGATTGCGAAAATCAGTGGGCGGGTCAAATATGACCCCCGACGAAGTCGCAGCAAAAATTGAAGATATACTTATGGCTGAAAAGGCATCGTAGACCGATGATTGCTATTCGTAGCCAGCGCGAGATCGATTTGCTTCGCGAAGCAGACCAGATTGTAGCCCGTGTTTTGACTACGCTGGCTGATAAGGTRAAGCCCGGCGTTCGGCTCAGCGATTTGGATGCAGAAGGAGAAGCGATCATTCGCGAGGCTGATGGCATCCCGTCATTCAAGGGTTACGAAGGATTTCCGGCATCTACGTGTATTTCGGTGGATGAGGTTATTGTCCACGGGATACCTGGTGATCGCATTTTGAAAGAAGGCGAAATCGTCAGCATTGATGTGGGCGTGATCTACAAGGGGTACTATGGTGACGCGGCATTTTCCATGCCTTGCGGTACCCTGGATGCGACCCGAACGAAGTTGATGGACATCACCGAACGCGCGTTGGCTAACGGCATTGATGCTGCCCGGGCAGGAAATTATCTGCAGGATATTTCCCGGGCTATTGAAAAGACCGTAAAACCTTCGGGGTTTGGTATAGTGGAGAACTTTGTGGGTCACGGTATCGGTTCMGCCATGCACGAGGATCCTCAAATAGCGAATTTTGATACCGGTTCTCGAGGCCCCAAGCTCAAAGCGGGAATGGTAATGGCTCTTGAGCCCATGGTGAATGTAGGAACGCATGAAGTGGCCGTGCTGGAAGACGGCTGGACGGCTGTTACTGCTGACGGAAAGCCAAGTGCCCATTTTGAACATAGTATTGTGATTCGGCCTGAAGGGCCCCCGGAAATATTGTCCCTTTCGCCCACTAAGATATGGCGATGGGGCGAGCCTGAAGGATACCGTTCTACTGCGACCGAAACGGCGCAAGGAGCACGATAATGAAAGTACGTAGTTCAGTTAAAAAGATGTGTGAAAAATGTAAAGTCATCAAGCGGCATGGTCGTGTAATGGTGATTTGTGAAAATCCGAAGCATAAGCAGCGCCAAGGATAGATCGAGGAGAAAATTAAGATGGCACGCATTGTAGGTGTAGACCTGCCCAAATCGAAGCGAGTGGAAATCGGTTTGCAGAGTATTACGGGAATTGGGCCGGCTCGGGCAAAAGCGTTGATCGAAAAAGCGGGAATTAGTACCGCTATGCGAGTTCATGAACTCAGCGACGAGCAGGTGAATGCCCTGTCCGCGATCATTCAGAACGATTATAAAGTTGAAGGGGATCTTCGACGGGATGTAACGGCCAATATCAAGCGGCTTATGGACATCAACTGTTACCGKGGYAWCMGSCATNMGAAAAGSCTNGCCYGTRCGGGGWCARCGCACSMAMACCAATGCGCGYACCCGWAAAGGTCCACGTAAAACCGCTGTTAAAAAGAAGACTTGATTGGAGGATGTTCTAGSKKRMAWSKRMAAAGRKAAAAGNRMRRGMRGWARSRAKWWRYRWWRRMCAGCACCNNNNWCRGGWRTSGYKCATRTWCARGCYACGTTTAACAACACGATCATTTCTATCACGGATTCTCGCGGTAACGTGATTTCATGGTCCAGTGCGGGTCAGGTAGGTTTTTCGGGTTCCCGGAAGAGTACCGCCTATGCTGCACAGCTGGCTGCCGAGAAGGCAACTCAGGGTGCGTTGGATGTGGGACTGAAAGATGTACGTATTCATGTGTCGGGTCCCGGTTCAGGCCGTGAATCCGCTATCCGCGCTATTCAGGCTACGGGCCTGGAAGTAACCTTGATTAGAGATGTGACATCCATACCTCACAACGGGTGTCGTGCGCGGAAACGGCGCCGGGTATAATCCGGTCGTTTCGCCAACTATTAAACGTGACTATTAAAAACAGGATGAATAAGGGGATTTAGCTAATGATAGCCGAAGACTTTGTCATACCGAAATGGGTAAAAATTGAAGACGGTGCTACGGATAAATTCGCCCGCTTTTCGGTGGAGCCTTTTGAGCGCGGATATGGAACTACCGTTGGTAATTCCATGCGGCGCGTGTTATTGGCATCTCTCACTGGTGCAGCGGTTACGGCGGTGCGTATTGAGGGTATTCAACACGAATTTTCTGCTATCCCGGGTATTCAGGATGACATGACCGATGTGGTGCTGAATCTTAAACAATGCCATCTGAGTATCGGTGAAGTGGAATCCATTATTTTCACCTTTACCCATAAAGGTATCGGTGAAGTAACCGCCGGTGATGTATTTGCGAATCAGGAAAACATTGTCTGCTACAATCCGGATCACGTTGTCCTTACTGCTGCCGGCAAAGACGTAGAGTTGTCGATAGAGATTAAAGTGGCCAGCGGTCGCGGATATGTCACATCGGATAAATTTGAATTCGAGCATGCTCCTTTGGGCACCATATATTTGGATGCCAGTTTTTCTCCGGTAACGAAAGTGAACTTTCAGGTGGAAGATGCCCGGGTTGGTCAAACGACGGATTATGATCGTTTACTGTTGGATGTGTGGACGACCGGTTCTGTTACTCCTGAAGAGTCTGTACAGCAGGCTGCTGATTTACTCATTGATCACATGAAGATTTTTTCCCAGCAGAAATCGCAGCAAGAAGAAGAAGCTGAAGTTGGATCCGATGAAGATCCGGATTTGATTAGAATATTGTCCCGTCCGGTAGAGGAGATGGAGCTGAGTGTACGAGCTGCCAACTGCTTGAAAGCCGCTGAGATTAAGACCATTGGCGAATTGGTGTCCCGGACGGAACCGGAGATGCTGTCTTTTCATAATTTCGGGAAAAAATCGCTGGATGAAATCAAGGCCATTCTGGAAACGATGGGAATGTAYCTTGGTATGACTAAAAATAGTGATGGAATGGCTGCTCCHGTTGCSGCGYTGGAACCTGYTGCGGMRKTGGAACCTGCTGYKGWAGWGGAAACGGCTGYTSYMGWKGAASMRRMKKMWCCSRWCAAAGAATCATATAGAGGTAATTTAAAATGAGACACCGAAGAGCGGGCCGCCGACTGGGACGTACTACATCCCACCGCAAGGCCACGATGAAAAGTCTGACTGTAGCGTTGTTTACGCATCACGCTATTGAGACCACTGCGGCCAAGGCTAAAGAACTGCGTCGCTATGCTGAGCCGTTGATTACTCTGGCGAAGGTTGATTCTATAGCGAATCGCCGAAAAGCGTTTGCTGCACTGGGCAATAATCAGCAGGCGGATCGTATTGTGAAGAAGTTATTCAGTGAGATTGGCCCGGCGTTCTCCGAAAGACCTGGCGGCTATACGCGTATCTTGAAGAAGGGGCCTCGCCTGGGCGATGCGGCACTCGTATCTCGTATTGAACTTGTTGGGATGGGCGAATACGAAGAAGAGGATGAGTAGAATATCCGATCAAATTTAGTTTAAGCACCCGCAGTTTGCGGGTGCTTTTTTTATGCCTGGAATACKATGGTGCCGTCACAAATGGTTTGTTTTATACGGCCTCGGAGAGTTCTTCCGATAAACGGCGTGTTGCGGCTGTGGGAGAAACTTTGATCCGGATCCACTATCCATTCTTCTTTGGGGTCGAATAGGGTGATATCGGCTGGGCCGCCTTCTCGAAGGGTTCCTGCGTCGATTTGTACGATACGCGCACCGCTTACGGTCATCATTTCTATGGCACGTTCGAGGGAAATCACGCCGGGTTCCACTAATTCTGTCATTACCAGGCCGAGGGATGTTTCCAGCCCCAGGATGCCGAAGGGTGCTTGGGAAAATTCCACGTCTTTCTCGGCTGGGGTGTGAGGGGCGTGATCGGTAGCGATGATGTCGATGGTTCCATCTGCGATGGCTTCCTTGATGGCGTCGATGTCCGCTTGTTCACGTAAAGGAGGATTCATCTTGGCGTTGGTGTTGTAGTTCTCTACGGCATCATCGGTTAAGGTGAAGTGGTGGGGCGCGGCCTCCCCAGTAATGCGAATGCCTTTGGCTTTATAGCGTCGTAATATTTCCACACCTCCGGCGGTGGTTATGTGTTGAATATGCAGGTGTGCGCCGGTGAGCTCGGCGAGACGGGCATTTCGTTCTATCATGATTTCTTCCATGGCTTTGGGCAAACCGGGGATGCCCAGGCGGGTGGAGTTGTATCCTTCGTTCATAGCGCCGCCGTCTGCGAGGGAATGGTCTTCACAATGGGCCATATAGGGCAGATCGACCATTTTTGCATATTCCAATACGCGCCGCATGACCCAGCTGCTTTGAATGTCTTTTCCATCGTCGGTTACGGCTACGGCACCTACATCTTTTAGCTCTGCCATTTCGGTAATTTCTTCGCCTTGCATGCCTTTGGTGGCGCAGGCGGCGGGCCATATTTTGATTACGGCGGTTTCCCGGGCGCGACGATTGACGAATTCCACCATGCCGGCGTTATCGATGGTGGGGCTGGTATTGGCCATGGGGACTACGGAGGTGAAGCCTCCGGCGGCGGCGGCTCTACTGCCCGATTCGATGGTCTCTTTGGCTTCGAATCCGGGTTCGCGGAAATGGACATGGATATCTACCAGGCCGGGGCAGACCGTCATTCCCGTGGCATCAATGATGGTATCCCCGGACAGATTTTTACCGATTTGGGATAKGGTTTTGCCTTCGAATAGGATGTCCAAGGGTTCTGAAAYGCCAGAGGCGGGATCGATAACATGGCCATTCTTGATTACGGTACTCACGTTTATTGCTSCTTAATTCCCATTGACGGCTGGGCTGTTTGCCAGTAGATGCATGACCGCCATGCGTATTGCTACGCCGTTGCTGACTTGATCAAGTATTACGCTGCGTGGACCGTCCGCTACGTCCGATGCGAGTTCGATGTCACGGTTCATGGGTCCGGGATGCATGAYGATGGTGGTATCGGGGGCTGCCTGGAGAGAGATGTTGTCGACGCGGAACAGGCGGATGTATTCGCGCAGGCTGGGGAACAAGCCTTTGGCCTGGCGCTCTAATTGGATGCGTAGGGCATACACCACGTCGGCTCCATCCATGGCTTCGTGGAGGCTGGAAGTGGCTGCTACGCCCATTTTTTCGATGTCCATGGGCATAAGGGTATTGGGACCGCAAAGGGTCACGGTTGCCCCCAATTTGGTGAGACACCAGATATTGCTTCGGGCGACGCGGCTGTGGGCGATATCGCCGATGAGTGCGACGCGTATGMCGTCTAATGTAGCCTCTGGGTCGTTGCGTTGCTCTCGAATTCTTTTGCGTATGGTGAAGGCATCGAGGAGGGCTTGTGTGGGGTGTTCGTGGAACCCGTCTCCTGCATTGATGATGGAGGAGCGATGCTGTTGTGTCAGAATGAATGGTGCGCCGGAGTAGGGACTTCGAATCACCACAATGTCGCTGTGCATGGCTTCGATGTTCGCCAGGGTATCGTGGAGTGATTCGCCTTTGGTGGTGCTGGAGGTGGATGGGGAGAAGGTGAGCGTGTCTGCGCTAAGGCGTTTGGCTGCCAGTTCGAAGGAGACCCGGGTGCGGGTGCTGGGCTCCATGAAGAGGTTGACGATGAGTCTGCCTTGCAATAGGGGGACTTTTTTGATGCCGCTTTCCCGTTGCTGTACGGCGATGAATTGGGGCGCGGTATCCAGAATAAGCTCGATTTCTTCTCGGGACAGCTCTTCAATTCCGATGAGGTGTTTTCGTGTCCAGGTCATCTCGGCGGTCATGATGCCGATCCTTTTGTCAGTATAACTTCATCCTCTCCGTCGATTTCGGTGAGCTTGACCTGTACGTGATCTTCGGGGGCGGTCTGGATGGATAACCCCAGGTAGTCTGCCTGGATGGGGAGTTCCCGGAGTCCCCGGTCGATGAGGCATGCCAACTGAATGCGTTCCGGTCTTCCGTAGTCCATGACCTCGTCCAATGCGGCGCGAACGGTGCGGCCCGAGTACAGTACATCGTCAACCAGCACGATGGATTTTCCGGTGACATCGAAATCGAAGYSWKWWYCGMMRGKRSMRMTKKTGACRSTKWCYWKWCMSRATCKMMSKTYGTCGCGATAAAGGGTGGTGGACAAGGATCCTACAGAGGGTCGCGTACCCGTTTCCTTCCCGATGATATCTGCCAGGCGATCTGCCAGCGGTTTACCTCGGCTCACGATACCCAGGAGAAATATATCCTCGGCACTTTGATGTGATTTCAGAATAGCTTCGGCGAGCCGTTCCAGTGTTTGCTTAACGGCTTGGGCTGTGAGGATGGTTTTGGCTGAATCGGTCATGTTAAAAAAAAACCTCCTCAATTGTGGAGGAGGTTTTTGAATTATATGTATAGTGTGTGGTTCTCATAAGCACCACGCGTAATGTTATCAAGACAGTACMTRYRAATGCAAGAAAAAGCCGACCGGGGTTCCGGTCGGCTCTAAGGTAATGCCTTATTAGGTGAAATCTAGCCGATTGCATCCTTCGCTGCTTTAGCAACACGAAATTTCAGTACGCGTTTCGCTGGGATCGAGATAGTTTCGCCGGTAGCCGGATTACGACCCATACGGGCTTTACGGTTGACTACGACCAGTTTACCGATACCTGGAAGGGTGTAGCCGTTTTTGGCTTCCACGTAGGCCAGATTCATTTGAGCGTTCATCACGTCGATGATCTGTTTCTTGCTCAATTCGGTCTTTTCGGCTAATGTTGCGATTACTTGTGCTTTGGTTAAAGGTTTCCCCGCCATGATAGTCTCCTGGTTTTCGTTTAAGTATGTGTCCGAATGTCTCCCATCCGGATTAGCAACCCCTGTTGCTACTTTGAAATAATACATGGGATCCGCAGCCCGCGGATGCCTACAATAGCTATTGATTACTATTTCTCGGAGAGTTTGTCAAGCCTTATTTTTAGGGGTTAAAATGAGATCGCCTTCAGAATCGTCCCGGAATCCGGGGTGATTGGGGATGAGGCTCCATTGATTCCCAGGTCGCGACAAAGGTAAACTATGCTTAACTCGTTGATATATAATAATTTATAGATTTCTATATTCGGAGATGTGTTCCATGTTACTGGCTGCTCTTGGTGATACCCACGGCAATGCCGTGGCTCTTGACGCTGTTTTGTCTGCTGTGGATGAGGAGGGAATTCAGACCATTGTGCATGCCGGGGACACGGTAGCCGGGTGCTCGGGAAATGCCTTGGCTGTGGCCTGTTTAGAGGGTCGTGACATCCCCAATGTGCAGGGGCAGATGGATAAACAGGTGGTGCGCTTCCTTCGTAAGAGAGACACGTTGGAGAGGAAAAGCGACCCGGAAACGTTCAAGGCGCTGGAAGAAGCATCTGGGGACTGCTCCAGTACCCAGCTTGAATACTTGCGGGGGCTGCCGCGTTTGTGGCAGACGGAAATCGACGGTATATCCATTGCGGTATGTTCCGGCAGCGTTACCAACCCAAATGACATATTGCGAAATGATGACGAACCATCCTGGTTTCAACGCCAGCGTGAAATTATTCCGGTGCAGATTATTGTGCTGGKAGGTTCTCATGAGCAATTTGAGAAACGAGTGGGTGATACGTTGTTTGTCAGCCCTGGGACGGTAGGAATGGGGTCGGATGGTAAAGCGCAGTTCGCTATCATCAATACGGAATCGAAGCCGTGGCAGGCGGATTTCCGCAGCATTGCCTATTGAGAGGACTCGTCCTTCAATATCTGCGGCAGGGCATCCACGAAATCATTCCAGTGGGTGAAGGTGTAGTGTGCCCGGGTATTGCCGACGAACTTGTCGTTGTCTCCGCCGAAAAGAGCAGCCCGTGCGCCTATGTTTAATGCACCGGTTATGTCTGTAGGTTCCAGATCGCCAATGTGAAGCAGTTCGGTATGATCTACCCCCAGTCCCTTTGCGGCATGGTAATACATGGCGGCTTGGGGTTTGGCAACGCCTATGTCATCGGAAAAAGTCAGGCTTGTTAGGTGATCCATAAACCCGTGTTTTTCGAGCAGGCGGGTAAGCGGTGCGCCGGGGGAAATCCCTGTGTCGCTGATAACGCCCACGGGTACAAGTTGTGCCGCCGCTTTCACGGCATCCAACGCGCCGTCCACGGGGTCAGGGGGATGAGACAGGATGATTTGGCTGAAATGGTCGGCCAGGACTTGGGCCGTCTCGGTCGGTATGGCGCAATCCAGCGCGGATTCGATGAAGGGAATGGCATCTAGTGGAAGCAGGGTGCGCTGCTCTTCTACATGGATGCGGAGAAAGGAACGCTCTTGATGTTTCATGGCTTCTTTTGCCTGATCCAGAGGGATAGTCAGTGTGTCTGCCAGAAACTGGGCGCGGGCAATGCGTCGTTCTTTGGCGTTAATGCCGCTGTAGAAGAGAGTGCGCCAAAAGTCGAAAGTTACGGCTTTTATGGGTGTTTTGTTCACGGTTTGTAATCCTTCCCGGATTGGGCGAAGGATACGCTCTGGCCATGATGTTTTGCAATGGATGAGGTAGGGACTGTAGAGTAAAGGTTAATCGATTTTTGGACTGATTCGGGAGAAAAACAATGATGCGTACACCGATTCGTGTATTCGCAATAGTCTTGGTGGTGTGTTTTCTGTCGCCGCTGAGTTGGTCACAGGAAAAAGAAGTTGAAGTGACCCGAGCCGATTTAGCGGTATCGTATCTTCGGCTGGAGACGGTGCTGAAAAATGTGACCATGGATGATGAAACAGCGGCGCGGGTTAACCAAGGCTTTGATCGCGCCACGTTACGTTTTTTCGCTAGACAGTTTGGTGCGGCTATTAAAGGCATCAACGAAGTGACGGCATCATTGGATACCACCATGGACGATGATGCGCTGGCGGCAGTTTCGCTGCGTACTCGTATTGAGCCTCCGGTGTATATACTGAAAACGAAGGTTATGCCGACACTGCATATTGACATGYTGTATCCCGARCCTGTGGAAGRYGGGGACTACGATCTGAAGGCCGATATCGTWCTGRTTTCKGCGAATGGAAAAGTAGCACACCGTATTTCCGACGTGCATGTGGTTGTTGGACCGGACCGTCGCATCAAAGAGTCTATTCCTCTGGGTGAAGCAGCCCGGAATTTACAGGCAGGCAAATACGATGTGGGCTTTGAATTGAAAAATGGSCGMATYCTGAYCAGTACRAGCTGGGTTGTGGTGCATATCTCTATGGATGTTATCGCAGCGGCTAATAAGGCTCGGTTCAGGGATGTAGTCATGGCGGACGATTCCATGGAGCAGGCTATAGCCACTGTGCTGGCTCGGAACGCCCTCATCACAGACAAACCCTCGATGGAGAACTCTGCGGAATTTCTCATCGATCCCAATATTTTGGCATTTGAAGTGGCGGTAGAAATGCGTAAATTGTCCAGCCATAGCGAAAAGGAAAACCCGTATACCGGCCGAACGGGGGATTACTGGCGAGTGCTGAAAGTGAAAGGGAAAAAGGATATCCCGTTGCGGGTATATCTGCCGGAGTCGGTAGATGTTTCTGAGCCGTATCCCCTTGTGGTGGCATTTCATGGGGCTGGCGGCGATGAGAATATGTTCATGGATGCCTATGGTGCGGGAAAAATAAAGGAGTTGGCAGAGGAGCACGGGTTCTTGCTGGTGAGTCCTTTGACGTACTCGTTTAATGGCGACGCTATGGGGCGGAATTTCGCACTTCTTCTGAAAGTTATCGGCAGCGATTACAACGTGGACACGTCTCGCATTTATGCCATTGGTCATTCTATGGGGGGTAGTGCTACGGCCAACCTGCTCAATATACACGGAAAGAAATTAGCTGCCGCTGTTCCTATATGCGGATTTCAGCCYATTACGGCTGATCCGGCATCMTTGCCCCCTATTCGCGTTTATGCGGCRTCGCTGGAYCCCATTGTTGCGCCYAGCCGTATCAAGCCTGCCGTGGATGCTTCTATAGAGGCCGGGGTGAACATAGAGTATACGTTGGTAGAGAATTGGGGTCATACCCTTACGGTGGGTAAAGTGCTGCCTGAGGCCATTGAGTGGATGCTGCAATATTCGCGGGATTGAGGGATAAAGAATTTGCCACGGATCATCACGGATTACTACGGATCGAACCCTGATTCGTAGGGGCGATTCGCGAATCGTCCGCCTTATCTAAACCAAACACAGCCGAGGGCGGCTGTGCCACAATTTGAGCTGATTCGGTATCCGTGTTCGTCCTTTGCAGCTTTATCATAATGTGTTACCTATGTCGTCGGTTTATTCTGTTACCTATGTACCCGGTTCGTACATGGTCCGTTCCATTCCCGAAGGGAATGAATATGAATAGCCATGGGTGAAACCCATGGTCAGGGCGTGCCGTACCATAAATTATTCAACCCCGCAGGGGTTGTTATCGTTGGTTTTTTATACCGGGGGTTGCACCCCCGGCTATTGATATTCAGCCCCTTTGGGGCTGTGGGTAGCAGATATTTTCTGGGGCTACATGAGCAGGTACTTATCAGGGCCCAGGCAGCAGATATTTGCCGGGGCTATAGGTAGCAAATAATTATCAGGGCCCAGGCAGCAGATATTTGCCGGGGCTATAGGTAGCAAATAATTATCAGGGCCCAGACAGCAGATATTTGCCGGGGCTGTAGGTAGCAAATAATTATCAGGGTTCAGGCAGCAGATTTTTAGCGGKTGGTATTAACATGGTATGTACAATGAAATTTTAGCCTTGGAATTACTCTATAGACGAACCGCTACCTAGCTATGGGGCTGGTCATAAAGTTCAGATGTGAGCACTACGACCGAGAGTCTATCTTTTAATTGACCAGCGCCTTGAACCAGGAACGGTTGGCTTTGATGCCGCCTTGTGGTGCGTTGGGGGGCCAGGGTTCTATTCGTTTGGGGATTTTGAAYCCGGGTAKYSKTTTTCGSAGGGNYWSYTTCNAGRGNYRYKGSGWYYWAGWGNGKCTTCTGTATCTACGAAGGCTATGGGGCGTTGTCCGAATTCTGTGTCGGGTTCGGGCACAACTACGGCGCGGATTACGCCGGGTTGTGCACACAGCGCGGCTTCGATTTCTTCGGGTTGAATATTTTCTCCGCCGCTGATCATCATGTTGTCGGCGCGACCAGTAATGTGTACGCGTCCTGCATTATCCAGAAAGCCCAGATCGCTGGTGGTGAACCATCCGTCTTTTGTGATGACGGGTTCGAATTTTCCTTGTACGAGATATCCCTGAAACAGGGCGGGACCTTGTACGCGGATACGACCGTCTTCGGTTATGCCGACGGTGTCTGGGTGTATGGGGGTGCCGGAGGTGAGGAGATCGTCCAGTTCCGCATTGGCACTTGTGCAGGAAATGGCGGCGGCGGTTTCGGTCATGCCGTAGCTGGTGTGCAGGGGGATGCCTGCGTCGAGGGCTTGACGTATGATGGACTCGGGGACAGCGCCGCCTCCGAGCATGACGGCTTTCATTTTCGCTAAGAACGCGATGCCTTCGTTGTCTTGCATCAATCGATACAGCTGGGTGGCTACCAGCGAGACGTGTGTGCATTCGGTGGAATTTAGTGTGTCCAGTAGCGGCTGATTTTCATCCGGTATGATCACGGCGGCCCCGGCGTGGAAACATCGAAACAGGATGCTGAGTCCGCCTACATGATACAGGGGGAGAGACAGGAGCCAGCGATCTCCTGATGCAAGAGGGATGACTTGGTTCATGGCGGATGCGCTGGCGATTATGTTGGCCATGCTGAGSACAACGGCTTTTGGCGAACCGGATGACCCGGAGGTGAATACGGCGAGGGAGGG
>NVWG01000127.1 GCA_002746185.1 Candidatus Hydrogenedentota bacterium | reverse complement strand
CAGTGGTAAGAAAGCATCGTTTGTGGGAAGTTTTTTAGTGCATAGTTTAGGTTTTAAATGGGATAATGTGCATGAAATTGCTGAAGAGTTGGAGCACGTACAATCTGATGAACTGGTAGACAAGCTCGATAAATATTTGGGGTTTCCAAAATATGACCCGCATGGAGATCCTATCCCTGACTCAGAAGGAAATATCACCTATCATAAAGACATGTGTTTGTCAGATTTAGACCCCAGTGAAGCAGGAGTAGTTGTGGGCGTAAAAGATTCATCGTCAAGTTTGGGGATCTGCATATCAGGAAGCAGTAATATAAAATGAATAATGATATCAATCAGATAAGAAAAAAAATTAAATCCAATACAAACCAATCTACGATTCGACTGGGCATTATAACCAGTATCGTACTTATCTTGATGTCGGCGCATTGGATGACCTCTACCGACGTTTATTTTTCCCATACCGTACACATGTTTTTTCGCAAACTTTTCTTCATTCCCGCGATTTTAGCCGCCCTATGGTTCGGCAAGCAGGGCGCCCTTAGAACTTGCGCCGCTATCACGCTGCTTTACCTTCCGTATGTTTATATATCGTGGCACGGAAATTTTGACGAAAATGCAGATCAGATTGCAGATCTCGCCACCGTTTGGATTGCCGGCGCTCTAGCTGGAGTCTTATTTCAAAAGGAAAAAACTCAGCAAAATATGCTTTTACAAACCCACGAAAGCGCCATTATAGCTCTTGTAAATGCTCTTGATGCTAGAGAACATGATACGCAGCTCCATTCACTGCGTGTAAAAGCCTATGCCCAACGACTGGGGCGCGAACTCAATATGAACGATGAAGAACTCTATTCACTAGGCCAAGGAGCATTACTCCATGATATCGGAAAAATTGGAATTCCCGACAACATACTTATGAAAACGGGCCCCTTAACAGACAGCGAATGGGCAAGGATGCGCGAACATCCAACCATTGGGAGAAATATACTTCGTCACGCAAATTTCTTCGACACTGCGATAGATATAGTCTACTCCCATCACGAAAGATTCGACGGAAGTGGATACCCATGTGGACTCAAAGGAGATGAAATCACACTAAGTTCACGCGTATTCTCCGTCGTTGATGCGTATGATGCATTGAGTTCTTGCCGCCCATACCAAGAACGAATTGACTACCATGAAGCACTTAGACGAATTGAAGAGTCAAGCGGAAAACATTTCGATCCAAAAATTGTAGCCAAATTTGCATCCATAGGAGAAAAAGAATGGACAGCAATTGCAAACAGCATCAAGGAAGATTGAACATTCCGCACCTTGCATCTCCCGGTTTACTATCGTAATCTCGACTAACTAATTGCCTGATGCTTACCAGAGCCGATTMCGGCTAGTRYGCRTTCGYGMAGTTGATATACTGACGAGAGGAATAATCTACGAAACAAAAAATACATGACAAGGATTTTAAGGTGAGTAATACTATCGTAATGATTCACGGCTTCGGAACAGGTGGTTGGGTTTGGGAGGGGTATAGTAAAATATTCGAGCAACAGGGGTTTACGTGTATGGCACTAGACCTTCCCTTTCACGGCACCCTCGATGAACCGCCACCCCCACAGCTGGGAAACCTCAGTGTTACAGATTATGTATCGTATGTTAAAAACGAGATCAGGAACCTCGCCGAAAAACCGATAGTCATGGCGCATAGTGCCGGAACAGTGGTGGCCCAATTGCTCATGGCGGAAGGTTTAGTACATGCTGCTGTATTGTTAACCCCGATCCCGCCCGCAGGAATTTCCGCATTAAACAAAAATGCACTGAAGACCGTAGGGAGCGTATTAGGAACATGGGGCTTTTGGCGAAAACCTGTCCGCGTGACATTTGATGAAATTGTCTTCGCCGCATTGCATCTGAGTACAAACCAGGAGCAACACCGTGTTTACGACCGTTTCGGATATGATTCAGGTCGTTTCTTCCTCGAAATGGCGCTGGCACTCGTTAACCCACGTTCCCCATTACGTATCAATTCTTCCAGTGTTACCTGCCCCGTTCTTGTTACTGCGGGTGATGAAGACCGAACAACTCCCCCGTCCGTTGCCCGAAAAATTGCACGGAAATATGGCGCAGACTATAAGGAGTTCAAAGGACACGCCCATTGGCCGCTAGGAGAACCCGGATGGGAAATAATCGCCCAGCAATGCGCCCATTGGATGATTGCACTCAAAAATGACTGAATATATGAGCCTATAGCTATATCGGAGCAAAAGCGGCTTCTTGCATGTATGAGCATATTGCAGAATGCGAGAAGATACCGTAGTATTAGGACTGTTTGAAAATAACTAAGGCGGATGAAATGATGAAAACGATTACGGTTTGGAGTTTACTTTCAGGGCTGTTACTTACCACTGGTGCGGTGTTCGCTCAGGGATCCTTGCAGGATCGGGTAAATAATATACTGCCAAGTGCGGAAGAAGATCGATTTTTGGAGATCGATTGGCGGATGGATTTGCTGGAAGCGCGTGCAGAGGCGAATGCAGACGGCAAGCCCATGTTTATGTGGATGATGAATGGGCATCCTTTCGGCGCAACATGAAATAACGGRACTCGAGGCCGCGTGTCGGTCTTTTCTGATGAACGTGTTATTGATGCACTAAAAGATTTCGTTTCGGTAGTTCAAGATACCAGCTTGCAGAATCATCCAGTGGATGATGAGTTATCTAAATTTTTTCGTAAAGCCATTCGTAATGGAAGCCATCTTGAGTTGCAGAACATCAATGATTTTTCTTTTGACGCAGTAAAACCTTCACGGCATGGAGTGACTACGCAAGGGTTGTATATGTTTAATGCCGCAGGGGATTCGTATGGCGGGTTGAATACGAATAATGGTGTTGAAGCAGTGCTGCAAGTGCTGACGGATGCGAAAAGAGCGTTTGATGAGTCGCCGCCGGAAACATTGACCGATTTAGACTATATAGCTTCCACAACGCCGACACTGCCAGAAGGTGCCATAATCGTGCGGACATTTACGCGGATTACACCCGTACCGATTGGGTGTTCCGATGTGAACAAGATGGTCGGACGTGATCACTTGTGGGTGCTACGYAGCGAGGTTAATGCGCTGAGCCGAGGTGAAGTCCCCGATTCATTTGCCTATCGGATAGTACGGCATCACCTTGTGGATAACATCCGTGGAGAACCAGGGAAATGGAACCTGTCGCATGTGAAAGAGCTTAACATCAAAGCAGATCGRGTTGAATCCGGAGGCGAGATTCGGGTGAAACTATCCGGTAATTTTTCGCTGYTATCACCAGAGGGCTTCGGKAAAAATCCCGGAGGTGATCCATTGCCGGAACGAGGATATGCTGGAACGATTGAGGGCGAATTGGTGATGGGGTCTGAGAATAAGGAAATACATGCCTTCCGGATGTTGGCGGATGGTCAACATTGGGGAGTGAGCAAAAATAATGCAGTGGGAGTACCAGAGGGAAAATACCCGCTAAAAATAGCGTTTGTGTTAGCWGAAAGTGATCTGACGCGGGCAGTACCGCYCCATGGAATACGTCGATGGCGTTCGAGTCAGGAAGATTATTTTGGGATGTCGCTGGAAGATATTAGTATAGACGGAGATTAGCTGAACAAGGCGTAGTTCAAGCCTGCGACAGCGTCGTAGTGGTGGTTCGTGTAGCCACGCGTGATGGTGCCAAGCGCCCCATGCAATAAACTTCGCTCTATTTTCCGTTTCAAAAAAATTTTCTGTAGTCAAAAAATTAGTTGCTCTCACCCTTCGATTATTTAGACCACAGTACGATCAATTCATTTCCGTATTCCACAGTAATATATAGTTAATGATTTTTTCGAGTTCGGTGATAAAAAGTATGTAATGGAATAAATTTATTCTTACGTTAAGTGGCCCTGCATTTCAATCGGTGTCACCCAAAAGAAACCTTGGTCGACAACAAGGCCTTTTTCAGTACGAATGGCAGCTAGAACGGTCTTCACATCCTCATCTTCGAGTAAAATATCTACGCGCATCTGTGGCGTATATCCGACGACTTTGTCCCGCGCCGAGAGAAACGAATCTTCTTCCGAGTGAATTCCGTGACCTTCAGCTTGGCTGAAAGTAAACCCCTTTATCTGGTCCAGGCCGCGTAGCAGATCGGCGATGCCCTGTTGTGCACTCGTATGTACAATGAGAACTAGGTTCTTCATATTTTCTTCTCCTTCGTATTTTTCAAGCGAGCTTCTGTTCGCTCTTCCATCCATGCGTAAAGCGTAGGCAGCAGTATCAATGTCAAAACAGTAGAACTGAAAAGGCCTCCGATCACTACGATAGCGAGCGGTTTTTGCAATTCCGATCCCGGCCCCGTAGCAACCAATAAAGGCATCAACCCTAAAAAGGTGGTGAGCGCCGTCATCAATACAGGTCGTAATCGGCGTGCAGATCCATTTTCCACAGCCTCCAAGAGAGTGTAGCCTGACTCGCGCAGTTGATTGAAATAGGATACCATTACGATACCGTTTAGCACTGCGACACCGAATAAGGCAATAAAACCTACCGAGGCGGGTACAGACATGTAGAGACCAGACAAATATAGACTGACGACTCCACCGATCAYGGCAAAGGGAATATTGAGAATGATCAGCCCTGCTTGTTGTACTGAACCGAAGGTGGTAAATAGCATGATGAAAATAAGCGCAATCGAGATCGGTATCACTATTGATAAGCGTGCTGCGGCGCGTTGTTGATTCTCAAACTGCCCGCCAAAAGTGACATAGTAGCCGGAGGGTAATTCCACATTACTCTCGATAGTTGCGCGTACCTCGTTGACAAAGCCAACAACATCACGCCCCTCCACATTGGATTGCACCACAACCTGGCGCTTACCGGATTCGCGATTAATTGCCACGGGACCGTCGATTTCGCTGATGTCAGCAAGGCTGCTCAACGGTACTCGTTCACCAGTAGGTGTTAGCACCAACAAGGCGCCAATGGCTTGCGTAGAGGTACGAGCCTCTTCCGGATAGCGTAGGAGTACCCCAATGCGTTGATTGCCTTGGATGACTTCGGTAACTACCTGACCAGCGACAGCCACTTCAATGAGACGATTAATATCTTCAATATTGATCCCGAAACGAGCGATCTCCTTCGAGCGAATATCAATCTGTAGGTAGACTTGCCCTGAGAGCTGGCCGCGAAATACATCCACAGCACCGTCTACTTCRCCAACCAGTGTTTCGATTTSCTTAGATTTTTCCTCTARCACCATTAAATCATCTCCATATAATTTAATGGCCATGGTTGCCCGCACCCCTGTCAACATCTCTGAGACACGCATGTCAATGGGTTGTGTGAACGCGTAATCGATGCCGATAAAACGGCTTAATATGGTGCGCAGCTCTTCATGAAACTCATCCAGACTTAACGTCCACTGATCGCGCGGTTTCGTGATGAGAAAGTTGTCGGTCTGGAACAAGCCCATGGGATCCATGCGCAGCTCGTCGGCTCCTGTTCGAGACACCACTCCGATAACTTCCGGCAGTTCCATCATTGCTTTTTGGTAAGGCGCATCCAATTCCAATGAACGTTCCAAGGAAATGCTGGGAAGTTTCTCGATAATGATCACCGTGTTGCCTTCATCCATAATGGGCATGAACTCCTTGCCAATCTGGGGAAACAACCAAGCGGCTCCTACTAATCCCACTAGAGCCAACGTAACAGCAGACTTGCGAAACCGCAAAGCCGCTCTCATAATCGGCAGGTAAGCACTCTTTAAAACCTTTAATAAAAACCCGTCACCTTTAGTACCAGTTCTCATAAACAAGCTGGCCAAGATGGGGATCACGGTGAGGGAAAGGAGCAGCGATCCCAATAAAGCGAAGGAAATGGTTATAGCCAAAGGCTTGAACATCTTTCCTTCCAAGCCCGTGAGACTAAACAAGGGTAAAAACACGATGATGATGATAAAGACACCCGTSATCACCGGCGTAGACACTTCTAATGTAGCTCGATAAACCAAGTGGATACGACTCGATCCTTTTGGTGGATTATTGAGTTGAGTGTGAACATTCTCGATTACGACCACTGCCGCGTCCACGAGAATGCCGATAGCTATCGCGAGTCCACCGAGTGTCATCAGGTTAGCTGTTACACCGAAGATACGCATCATGATAAAGGTAAACAATACGGATAGGGGTAGAATCAATGAGATCGTCAGTGCTGCGCGCAGGTTGCCCAGCATCACGATCAGCACGATCAACACCAGCACGACGGCTTGCGCCAACGCCTTCTCCACGTTACCTACGGCTGTATCCACCAACTCGGTTCTATCATAAAAGGATACAATTTTCACCCCCTCAGGCAGAGAGGGTTTCAAGGCCTCCAGTTCACGTTTTACCCCTTCTGCTGTGCTGCGGGCATTGGCTCCCAGACGCAGCAATGCGAGCCCGGTWACKACCTCWCCTTGACCATCGGCRGTAACAGCACCATAACGRGTGAGYGCACTCACGCGAACCTCTGCYACGTCACGGAYACGAATGGGRACRCCATCGCGGCTGKCTATGGTAATATTKCGAATATCATCCATGTCGCGTAAYTGRCCTACTGTGCGTACCAAGAGRATYTCATCRTTACGGTTAATCCKATCTCCACCGGCATTRCGRTTGTTGGCAGCCARCACCGCTTCCAAATCGTCTARCCCCAGGCCATGCGCCATAAGGGACTGAGGATTAGCTATGACCTCGAAGGTCTTCACTTCACCCCCCAGGGAATTTACATCTGCGACGCCATCAACGGTACGAAGTCGAGGACGAATTGTCAGATCCTGGATAATGCGTAACTCAGCATCGTTATACCCCTCCCCCTCTATGCGATACATWTACAGTTCGCCCWAGGGGGTTGTAATCGGAGCCAAGACCCCTTCTACACCAGCCGGCAAGTCTCCCGCAACTTGGTTCAGCCGTTCGGTCACCTGTTGGCGAGCCCAGTAAATGTCGGTGCCATCCTCGAAATCGATGATAACAATGCTAAGCGCATACTTGGTGGTGGATCGCATCACCGTCTGACGTGGCAAGCCTTGCATTTCCAGTTCTATGGGATACGTAATGCGGCTTTCTACCTCCGTGGGTGACATGCCGGGTGCCTTCACGATAATCTGCACCTGCGGCGCTGATATATCTGGGAAGGCATCAATGGGCAAGGTGCGAAACGACCAAAGCCCCCCGATTACAAGCGCAGTCGTAAGTAGAAGAATCATCGGACGCTGAGTCAAGGAAAATCGTATCAGAGAAGCTATCATAAATTACTCGCCTCCCTGGTATTGCCAATGAGACTTTAGTTCGGCAACGCCAGTACGGACAATCTCTGTTCCGGAAGATATACCACTGCGGACGCGAACCCATCCATTCGATTCGTCACCGATTTCGATTGGTACAGGCTCAAAACGACCGCTTCCCAATGCCTTGAAGATATAGGACTGGTTTCCCACTACAAACACGGAGCTAGCGGGAACCATAAGTCCATCGTTTCCCACTCCAGTAAGAAGTACACTAGCGTACATTCCGGGGCGTAGAAGTCCATCAGGGTTATTCAAAACGATTCGCCCTTCCAGGGTCTGACCCAGAGTGTCTACCTCAGCCCCCAAGGATTCGAGTCGTCCGATATATGGATTTCCGGGATTTGCCTGTACTCGTATTTCAGCCTTAGCCCCTACTACGATTCGAGGCAGACTGGCGACAGGTATTTTTACCATGGCCCACAACGTGCTGAGATCATCCACATGAAAGCCTGCTTCTCCCCCTTCCAGCATCTGGCCGGATTCAACTTCAACTCCAGTGACGACACMGTTGACAGGGCTGAAAAGATCAAACTCGGCTAGACCGCCTGTGGCGTTCGGAAGCTGCTTGATCTGTGTGTCTGAAAGACCCGCCAAGGATAATAAGCGCCGACGAGCATCCAGGGAGGCCTTCGATGCCTTGTATTCACTGTCCGCCATGAGCCAGCGGCTTTCTGCGACAACGCCGTCWTTCCAGAGWCCTTGTATGCGGTCWCGRTTAGCACGGGCRAGYTCRAAGCGGGCAAGGGTCTCAAGGTAGTCRGCTTGYGCCTGACCTAATGTRTTGCTGCGGAAYCGAGCCAGCATCTGCCCTTTGGWCACTTTTTCGTGGGAAACGACTTTCAGTACAGTCACGACACCTCCTATAACTGGTGCGACGCGATAGGCTTTTAGGCCGTCAACCGCCAAAGTGGCAGTAAATTCGATACTCGGTTGTTCCTCCCGTTCAACAACCGTTGTGGTATCCAGCGTGATGTTTTCCAGTTGYTCTTTGGTAAGTTCTACTACCTCAGAGTAAGCCGGTGTCATTGGTAGTGCGATCAACATAAGTGCCAATAGGTATTTTGAGAAATTCATCGTTAWTTATCCTGTATGGTTGGGACAAGGYGWATTCCCGCTGCGTAACGCAATTCAGCGGCTTCCAGCCATGCCTCTTGCAGTAATTCCAAGTAACGCTCATAGGCGTTGAAATAYGTATCGTTAGCATCGATCAATGAGAGGATTTCAACTTCGCCAGCCGTATAGGCTTTGCGCGTCAGGTCGAAAATCACACGAGCAGGCTCGAATACAAAGGTACGAAAATGTTCGCCCTGTTTAACCAGATGCCTCAGGTGCAGATGGCTTTCTAAAAGTCTGCTTTTAAGATCCCGTTCCAGAATCATACGGCTATATTTGACCTGATTGATCTGTGAACGAGCCTGAATTAGGTCTCCCCGTTTGCGATCCCAAATCGGTAAGCTGAACGTGAAACCAATACCGGTAACATCGTCGCGTTGATCATTTAAGAATGCTCGCTCACGAAACAGATTCAGCTCCGGATCGGGAAAGCGGTTAGATTTCATCAGTTTCATGCCCGATTGTGCGGCATCCATTCGGTCTCCAGCCGCGAGTAACAATGGATGCACAGCCAAATTCGCTTGGAAGTTTTCCAACGACGGGATCGGGCCGAAGGGTTGTAAGGGGGCAAGCGTCGGATCCGATGTTGATGGTAACCCAAGGTAAGCGCTAAACTGAGTCGATGCCTCGCTGAATTCTCCCTCTGTTTGGTCAATCAGTTGTTTAGCAGACTCGCGAATAATGTCTAAACGCAGTCGCTCTAGCCTGGATAGTTCACCAGCCGCCTCACGTTTACGGCCAGCAATCTGCAGCTCATCGGCTAGTAGAAGTCGCTGTTCAGCAAGATCAAGAGCCGCAATCGAGAATTGCAAAACATGAAAGCGTTTTGCCGTCTCCACTTCCAGCAAGAGCTGCTCATGTTGCGAATTAAATTGGGCACCACTCAAATTCGCCTTTGCAACAGCCTTCTGATGTTTAAGGCGACCACTTACAGGCAGCGGCTGACTAAATCTGAACTCTGTTAAACTACTGCCGCCACCGCCCTCATCTTTTTCAATTGCGTTATCACCCCGCACTTCAAATTCAGGGTTAGGCCAAGCACCAGCCTGTTTTAATGCGCCTTGCTGACCGCGTACTCTTGCTTCAGCTTCCTGCACTTCCGGCGCGACGTTATGTACTTGTTTTATACTGGACTCAAGTGTCCAAATACTTTGCCCCATGGCCGACGTCGAGAACAATGTCAGCACGACGGAAAGCACTACCTGTCGGGCAGATCGCAAGCAGGGATACTCAATATTCATAAACATTCACTCCTCTTTAAACGGGGTATACGACAGATTTCGAGAGATGCCTTACAGATAGAAGCACAAATCTAGTCAGGAAGTAGCTGAAATTCTTCGATCTGAAATATTCGACCAAAGAAAGAAGTGACTACACAAGAAAAACACAGGCGAGTAGGCACAGCTCTACATTATCGACAGGCGTAGCAGGCGGGTAAAAGTTATTTTGAAATAGAACTCGGCGCAAACCGGAGCTTGATAACATTGCCAACGATACGACAGAAGAGGGCGTATGCACAGACACCCCCTTTTTTGTCGGCGCTGAAGAAAAATCGTGTTGGTGGCTGCCGATAAGACTGCGATCAGAGGCCTGAACAAAATTTCCGTCTACATGACTTTGCCCTTCTATGGACTGAACTTCATGATGCGGCGAATGATCATGATGCGAGTGAAGTCCAATTGAAGTTCCCCTGTGGGCACCATCAATATGCCCCATGGAAACATGAAGAAGCAACCATAAAAAGCTCAAAATTGTTATAAGGGAAATAAATCTCATTGCGCAACTTTATTCGATTCAGAGTTGAGTTGTCAAACCCATAAATCAATGGAATGTTCCCAGGCCATACCAAGACCATTCGCGTAGCGCAGGATCAAACTTTCCTCATAAGTAATAGGCTGCTGAGATTTTAGGCGAAGAGATTGATAGGTAACTCTAGTAAAAGTCGCCAAATAGGGTCGATTAGAATTCGGCACCTAGTTTGATGCCTTGGTTAACCGGGACAGGATTCGAACCTGGGGTCTTTGATCTATGAGCTTATTCAAGCAACTTTCCATCGTCACATTGCCCACGCCGTCATAATCATAACCCAGCACCGAATTATCATAATCCGTAATCGTGCTTATACGACCCGCATCATCATAACTATACCGCAGCCCATTCACCCCATCCAGCCATTCCGTCAGCTTCGTCAGCTTCGTCAACTGCGCACGGTCATCACTCATTTATAGGTGACCGTCCCCGGTTTCCAAACTGGCCTTTTGTGACTTCGCTTGAGCACGACGTGCTGATGCCGAAGAGCCAGGTTTTCCGTGGTAAGGTTGACGAGTAAATTGAGTCTTTCAAAGACCCAACCGAGGCAGTTTTGCATGAATTTTAGCATCAGAAGAGCCTACATGGCAAAAGCATAAACGTCAATGATTTCAATGCGGATGATTATTTGCGAGGCACAACTACGTCCTTGACAAACAAACACCCCATGGGGTTTACTATAAAAGTCTAGCTGCCGAAGCCCAAGTCTCGGCATAACCCAACAGGCGAAACACTTAACAAACAAGAAAGAGTGTCTAACCTAAAGGGTCCAGCTCTGCCATCCAGGCTCATTCAAACTTAAAAAAGACAGCGAGATTCACCATGAAACCCATCTGCGCAATCATACTGCTCCTTCTCATAACCACCCCCGCCGCCTTCGCAGCGTCCCTCATCAGCGGCGAGCAAATTCCCGTTGGCACCGATAACGGGCAAGGCCCCCTCGCTACGCCCGGTATCATGAGTCTCCCCTTAGGCGCGGTGAATGTCTTTGGCAATGAACGCGCCGACCTTTTTCTCGCCACCACGAAATTCGGTGCACAGCCCGGACTCTGGCTCTATCGCTGGATCGAAACAAAAGACAACAGTGTCCCCGTCTTCAAACGTGAACGCAAGATAGCACATCCTTTCAAAGCTCCCTACCCCCCCAGCGGATTCATCGTTGAAAGCCGCGCGGGCGACATCTTCGGTGTATGGATTCAGGGCAAGACACTCGTCTGGACAACCTTCGACAAAAACACTTGGGCCTTTATCGAAACGCATCGTCTACCGCTTAACGGCATTCCGCGTGGTCCCGAATCCATCGGCATTCTGGAAAATGAAGACGGCACCTGGCAAGTTTACCTCAGCATCGGCGACGGCACCCCCTACAAAACGTATGAAGGCAGTGGGCGTAGTCCCGATTATCAACCCTACAAAGGCAACGGCATCTGGCACGGCGGCATGCCCTATTCGGCTCTGTATCTCACCCGTGTCTCCGCCGACGGCACCCAGCAGTTAGACACCTCCACTCGCATCTCCAAAAATGACCGCGACGTCCGCTTCAGCATGCGTCGAATCGCACCCACCCCCTCAAATGGTGGCAGCTCTGTGGCCGTCTTTACCGGTTCAGCTATGGGCGAATTGCATTACTATAATCTTTTAAACCAATCCTGGGAATCGCGCATGATGGCTAGGGGCAAAGATCATATTACTCTGCGCCACCCCACTATCTATGCTACCCCAATCATATACCCCAATCCAACAGACAACGAAATCGACCTTTTAGTCGGTGGGGAAGGCGGCGTATATTTCTACCGTAAGGAAGGCATGATAAGAACTGAAATTGAATCGAGCACGTCATCATTTTCAGGAATCCGCTACGATAAGTTTACCCCCATCTTGCGCGATCCCGTTCCCGCCCTCGAAGCCGATGCCAAACTCTACGGCGGCACCCTCCCCGTACCCAACGTCGTCGACTGGGACGGCGATGGCGCACTCGACATCGTCGCAGGCAACTCCGAAGGCCTTGTGCTCTTCATGAAAAACTCAGGCACAAATGAAGCCCCCGCCTTCCTCCCCGGCGAGCCCCTCTATGCAGGCGACGAGAAAATCCACATTCAACCCGGTTACCGTCTCGACATTCAAGGCCCCGGCGAAGCACGCTGGGGATACACCTGCCCCACCGTCGTCGATTGGAACAACGACGGGACCCTCGACATTCTCATGAGCGACAGCACCGCCCGCCACACCGTCTACCTAAACACAGGCACACCCAAAGCCCCCAAACTCGCCATAGGTCGCCCGCTCTACTACGAAGGCCTCGAGATGTACGGTACCTGGCGCGTCAAACCCGGCATCGCGAAAATGAACGGGCGCATGGCCTATGTCGCCCTCGACGACGAAGACCAATTCCACCTCTACTGGAAAGTCGACGACTACAACGTGACCGACGGTGGTAAACTCCATCTCGAAAACGGCGACCCCATCGGCGCGAACTTCCTGCAAGCCGGCGGATCTGGACGCCTCAAAATCACCCTCTACGATTGGGACAACGACGGCGCGACCGACCTCCTCGTCGGCACCCCACGCCACGGCTCCGTACCTAACCCCGAAACAGGCCTCCCCCAATCCCTCGGCCTCCCCGGATCCAGCGTCCTCCTCCTCAAAAACACAGGCACCGACGCCGCCCCCAAATTCACCTTCCCAAAACTCCTCACCTTCAAAGGCCAACCCATCTTCTTCGGCCAACACGCCTGTAGCCCCAGTCCCGCCCCATTCCAGGGCCATAAACAAGCCGACCTCATCGTCTCCGAAGAAGACGGCCGTTTCAACTACTTCAAACGCGAAGATATCGAATTCAAAGACCTAAAACACATTGATCCGGCGAGCATCCCGAAAAGAAAGTGAAGTAAGGTTGTAAATTTAAAATCTCAATTATTTAATGAGAATAATTCTTCGCTAGACCACTTCGCCCTAGAAGAATTCGATTAACTATATCCCTCGTCGGATAAGGGCAGGAAATTCATCTTCTTTTTCTGTGCGCTTTCCTGATGTAAATAGAGGGACAATAAGAGTAGCCGTAGGGTAGCGGGGGCAGGATTCGATTTGACTCAGTCTACTCGAAGCGTTAGTTTGAGATATAGGTAGATGTGATGTTCTCGTATAGAACTAAATTTGACAAGTTTTCATCATTAAGCGGCCTCCTCGATATACGTGGGGATGTGCGGAAATAAATCTGCGGTGTCTCGGCTTGTATTGACGGGCATTTTGATGAAATAGGAGGAGTCTTGTACATGGGTGTTAGTCCGGTSCTCTTCGCCGTCGTGGGGTTGCTGAGTCAGTATTTTGAGCCGCGATTCAATGTGAAGATACAGTTGCTCGTTTTTCAAATTCGTATGCTGCGAGCTCGTATCAATGCGTTGAAAATTGTGCCGACTCCGAAAGAGCGGGCAATAGGGGACACGCGGCAATAGGGGACAGTGGAGCTGGTGAAAAACCCAACGACTGCCCAAAAATCGGGGCTGGAACAAGGGAGGTAGATTCAACCCATTTCGGTACCTCGCACCATCAAATTTTAAAACTTCATTTCTTTAACGGTGGCGGGGTTCTTTTCGCCGTTCTTTTTTGGAGGCTTTCTTCCATTTATGGTCAACCGTATCGGGTACTACTTTGATGCCGGTGCTGAATTTGAAGGGTACGTCGAGTCCGCTTGGGTAGGACATCTCAACGTAGTATGCTATAAAGCCACTTTTTGGGGTGTCAATTTTAGCTACGTATTTACCCGGTTCAACTTCATGGAGCGTGGTTGATTTATAGGCATTACCAATGTCGTCTTTTTTGAAGTTTCGATTCTTGGGATTGTGCGCCTGCCACAAAAGAACTTCGGTAGGTTTGTCCAGGCTGAACACGGTGATGGTGCCGTCTTCTGCCACATCCCAGGAGTACCGGGGCATGGAGACGTTGTGAACGACGGCGTGATACCAGGCAGTCATGCTATCAAACGCATCTGTGCCCCTGGTGATATTGTGGTCGGAATTGGGGACGTAGCGCATATGCTTTTCACCCACCAGATCTCCCCAGTAAAACTGCCATGAATCAGGTAAGAAGAATTGGTCGCCTGTTGAGTTCAACAAGTATTTAGGGAGGGACAGTCGGTCACGGTATTGGTACGGCTCCACAATTTTCAGAAGCTCTTCGTATTCTGGAGTTTCGAGCCATTTCATGATGCCCATGGATGTGTAATCGTTGACCGCTCTAGCGTATTTACCGTAGACTTCGAAGTGGTGTTTGAATGATTCTTCCACGTTGAGCATATCGATTACCACCGGGATGATGGCGATGACTCGGTTATCCACGGCGGCAGTGGTCCAGGTGGTCCAGCCCCGCTTCGATTCGCCGGAAACTACAAATTGGTCAATGGTTATTTCGCCGCCTTGCTCGGATGCCATGAAATTGGTCACGGTGTCCATAGCACGAACGGCAGACTTGGTCATGGGAAGACGTATGAGCCACTTTTCATCTCCATGGCGAAGGTATTTATCCCATGAATATGCAATGAGCGCATCTTCGTAGCGGCTGCGGGTTTCGTCTAAGACAAAAACGAGTGCCTGGTTGGGGACCATGTAGAGGGTGGTGACGACGGTTTGTGTATCTTTAGCCATGCGGATGTCACGCCCTGGTGCGGAATCCCGAGTTGGCCTCATTTTAT
>NVWG01000126.1 GCA_002746185.1 Candidatus Hydrogenedentota bacterium | reverse complement strand
AACACCGTTGTTCTAGGGCCGAATCAGTCGCTCAGTTGGCGCCCCATCGCAGACGATCCCTCCGAGGGTGCTGGACAGGCGGTACCCAACAAGTCGGGTGGTTCTTCGTCGGGYAGCGTCCTCATCACAGCGGATGGACCCATTACAGGACGGCTTGTAGAAYTGGACGGTAACAATTCGTTGTCCCGTGCCTATGCATTGCCAAAACCCTAAATCGGAACAACGCAAATCAAGACTCCCGGCCGTGGCCCACAACCACGGTCGGTTTTCTTTTGCGCTACCCCTTAATGTGTTGCAGACTTGCAAACGGGTAGCAGAAATCCCTCGTTTTAATTTTGGAGTTGACGTTGCCGATGAATTATTTYCTTGGCGCAACTACGTTGKGGCGGGGTCTCCAAACCCAGGCACCGCCCCGACCCGGAACGGGTCTACAGCCCTTCCATACCCACCCATTCATTCCCACAGAAGATGCCAAACACCCAACGAAATCTTCCAAAAACAATGTCAGGAACACCGTGTTGCACTTAGTGCTTGATTCCAGTGGTAATGTCTGGGGTGGGCTTTTCTTGGTTTAGGGGAAGTGTAATAAGCACTTGGCAGCCTCGACCTTCCGAACTGGTGATGACGATGGTGCCTTGGTGCTCTTCTACAATCCCGCGTGTAATGGATAATCCCAAACCCGTCCCCGTAGTTTTCGTGGTGAAATAGGGATCGAACACACGCTCCAATGCTTCATCGGGGATGCCGGGTCCGTCATCACGAATGTCGATTTCGCAAGCGGCATCCACTATGCGTGAAAATAAACGAACCCGTCCTCCCTCTGGGCAAATTTCCAAAGCGTTGATGAGAACATTGAGTACGGCGCGGGTCATTTTCTGCGGATCCATCATCAACGCCGTATCTCCCACCCGCAATTCATGGGTTAAACGTATTTTGCGGGACTCCGCATCTTGTTTCACCAGGTTCAGGCATTCCTCGAGTATGGGATCCAGCGCCGCTTCCTCAAAATGAAGCTCTTCCTCCTTGGCCAGTGACAAAAACCCGGAGACAATATTTTCCAGCCGATCTACTTCATTGCGGATAGTGCGGATCTGCTTGGCAGGTACTTCCGTGCCGGGGTGCGTGTCCAGCGAGTCCAACGCGTGGCTGGATAATAATTTGATGGCGTTCAGCGGGTTGCGAATATCGTGGGCTACTCCGGCTGCCAAGTTGCCGATGGCGGAGAGACGTTGGGCTTGGCGCAGATTGGACTCTACGATTTCTTTTTCCTTTAGCGACGCCACCATGCTGTTAAAGGTCTCTTCCAGCGCGACAATTTCGGCAGCGCTGGTTTTGACAGACACGTCTTGCAATTCGCCTCCCGCAATTCGGGCGCAGGAATCCGACAGATCGCGCAAGGGACGCAACGCGTTAACAATAAGGTAGATCATGAGGCTCAGCGTGAACAAAAATATCGCTGTAATAACCATTAAGTATCGATTTTTAAAGGCTCGAACGACTTCTGTCTGTGGATCGAAATCCAGTTCCATCTGCACCATTACCAGCGCCCCGTTGCTCAGTTCAAAGACCTGCTCCGCCATGAAATAATAACCTCGATCATCGGCCTGGGATTGAATAGCACTGGGTTCCGGGTCGATGGGATTGAAATCCAGTTCGATGGGGGTACCCTCCGCCAATGACTGCAAGTCCAGCATATCGGACAGTTCTTCATCGAGACGGAGACGTTCTTCCAGTGTAAGCCGTACCTGCTCTGTGATGTTATCGGCGCGCTGCTCCATGTGGGTGATTACTTGGCTGTAATACCGTGTTGTGAGGAAATAAACCGAGGCCAACATGCACAACACCAGCACGGCACAGAGCGCCACGATACGCACAATGAGGGAGTGTCGCCATTTTAGCCGGGTTGTAGGTGTGGATGGTTCGGACATATTCGGGCTTCTATGGAACGGGGGTGACTTCGCCGTTCAGCACCTTCATTACTTCCAGAATATCGTCCCAAGTTTTACGTTTTTCTCCGGGACTTCGCAAGAGGTAGGAGGGATGATACGTGACACGCAGGGGAATGCCCTGATAAAAATGCCACCGACCTCGCAGCCTTCCCGTGGATTCATCCGTTCGCAGCAGCGTCTTCGCTGCATGACCGCCCAGCGCACAGATAACTTTGGGTTTCACCAGTTCCAGTTGGCGAATTAGATAGGATTCGCACGCTTGTTTTTCATCGGGCAACGGGTCGCGATTCTCCGGTGGACGACATTTAATCACGTTGCAGATATACACATCTTTCCGAGAAATCTTCATGCCCTTTTCGATGATATCCGTGAGAAGCGCACCTGATTTGCCTACAAACGGGATGCCTTGCTGATCCTCGTGGAAGCCCGGTGCCTCGCCTACAAACACCAGGTCGGCGTTGGGATTACCTTCGGCGAACACCGTCTGTGTACGGCCCTCGTGAAGCGCACACTTCGTACAAACACTTACTTCCTCCGCGAGTGCCGCTAGGGATGCAGCGTGGGGTGAAGTATCCGAAGACAGCGCGGTTTCCCCGGCATGCTGCGACCCGACCTGAGCTTCGGATGAGGGGATTGGTTCGCTGGAAGTATCCTGCACAGCAGCAACAGCATCCTTGAACCCGACCGTAGCGGCGGGAACAATCTTCTCCAGCAAAGCCGCTGTTTCCGGTGATATGGACAACATACCCGTACGCGGATTCGCCGCCGCACGCGCCAACACCCGCGTCTCCTCCAAAATTTCGTTCCATAGCGTTTCGTTCATGGGGATATCATAACAGGGGGCGGGGGCGGACTAACAATCCTGATTACTCCGCTTTTCAAATTCTTCAATTGTACTTAGCAGTCGGCCTGCACCTGTGCTTTCCAGACGAAGCAGCTCTTGATACTCGTTTCGGGCAAGCTCAAATTGACCGTTCCCTGCATAAAGGGCCCCGAGTCCAAGGTGCAATTTATCGTCTTCTGGATTGATCTTCAAATAGGGTTCAATGAAAGCGATACCAGCATCCCACTCTCTCATCATGTAATAGCAGCGTGAGGTTTCGAACACCAATTCTATATCGTCAGGAAATTCATCGAGATATTGTTTATAGACATTGAGCCCTTCTTCGAATCGTTTAGCGTTATAAAGAGCAGTTCCATATAGTTTCTTGTATCTTGAATCGTAGCAATTCACACCTGCGGCTTTCTTTAAGTGTTCAAGCCAACCATCCTGATCCTGTTTTTGATGATAAACATAAGCCAACATTTGATGCGCATAAGCCAAAGTTCCGGTGTCCTGTGTTTGTTCCAGGACACGAAAAATTTCATCAGCGTCCTTACGAGCGAACCAAGCTAACCATCGGGGCCGATTACGTTTTTCGGCGCCATACAAGTCGATAACATCTCGGCAATATAGTTCAGTTTCGTCAAAGTTCTCCATTCCATAATGTGCACGAGCAAGGCCGTTGTAGAAATCAAGTAGAGCAATCTTTCTTGGAGATTTTACCTCCAGAAATTCATCTAAACCTTCTTGGAAATACTGTGCTGCTTTCGAAAAATCGTTCATGCCAAGGGAAATGCGACCCAATTGATATTTGAAATAATAGGATGCAGATGGCTTCTGTTTCATACGCCAGTTGGTTAATTCTATGGCATCATTAAAGCGTTCTTTGTCGAGATAGCGGCGGTTCAAATTCTCATACGCCAACACCATGTATTTTTCCGTTCTTACATGTTTCTCCAGCAATGGGTACAGGGTATTCGGTTCATTCTCCAGGCGATAGTATTGAAACATACGGTAAATAGCGCGAGGGAGAAAAAGTATTACTTTTAGCATATAGTAAGTARWRYARKWWRWKKCKTYAYSTATTCAAACTTTCCACCACCGCCYCCGCRAAYGCCTCCRYATYATTATCCGCTACGACCTGTGCGTTRAYYCCATCCTGRATGGGSGMGTGGGCGGCGGATTGGCAGCAGACGATGGGCAGGTSGGMGGCGAGGGCGTTYAGGTKTTTGATRGGGAAGCCGGACCAGCTKACGCGGGGRCAGGCGAATAYGGCTTTYTGGGCCAGGACGTGGGCCAGGCTYTCTACGTCGGGGGTGTGGAYGACCGTTGCGCCGGGYAYGTCGCGTYGTTCGGCKGTGGCGATKATCAGTTCGGCATCGGGCAGGGTCTCTCGTACTTTCTTCATGACCTCCATGAGGAAATCAAGGTTCTGATATCGATCCAGGTTTCCCGCATAGATTACGGTTGGCCGGGCGGTGGGACGCTTGRGKRWCWKMRASRSGATCGKWYCGWYKMYGGSYGGMWMRAMSKYKATCCGAGTCGGGTCACAACCGCATTCGATCAAATACTCCTTCAATCGTGTATGAGGCACCACGATTCGATCCGCCCGTTTTGGAAAGGTGCGATCCAGCCATGCACCAGCCATACGCGCCGCCCATTTCATACCGCCAAAGTAATAAGGCAGCTCATCGGACATGGCGTTGTGGGCGTGATAGGTGATGGGGCGTTTCCCGGCTGCCAAGGCCACCAGCAGTCCTTCGTAATTGTGGGCATCCACTTCATCGATAGCATGTTCCTGCACAACCTGCCGCAATGTGCGCACCAGCAGGGCATCCAACARCGGTTTCGCCCAGGAYGGCCCTGCTTGAGTTCGACGTGCCAAAGGCAGGTCAGGACATCGGTGTACAGGCAGGCCGGGGGCTTCTTCGCCTATACCGTAACCGTACGTTACGAGCCGCACGTCGTGACCGTCGCGCTGATACGCCCGCGCCGTTTCATGCAGATAGACTTGTGAACCTTGGGGCACAGGATAGGGACATGCGCCTACTACGGCGATGCGGCGAGATTCGCTCACTCGAAATATCCTAGGTCACGAAGACGCGCCTCGATTGCCGCTTCCTGTTCAGGAGTGTACGGCGTTTCGGGAGCGGTGGAAGCAGGAGCGGTTTCGGGCGATGTGTTAGCTCCACCTACCAGACTCACGCCGTCCATAGGCGGCCCTGGTATCCCTAGCAGATCATAAACGGTGGGGGCAATATCCAGCAGGGATGTTTCGGATGCGTTCACCTTCTCGGACAGCATGAACACACCCGTGGGTCGATGATTCCCATTCATGCCGCGTTCTTTTCCACCGGGATATTCATGGGGTTCTAGTCGACGGAATGCCGGGCCGCCCCGTGCGCGTAGGCAGGAGTGGGAATAGCCATCCTCCAGAGCCAGCTCCAGGATGATATCGGGGGCGCGATGGGCATATTCGCCATCATACAAATCTTCCCGGGGCCAGGCATGGGCGATAGCATCCCAGGTTTCGAGTTCGGCGCACAGTTTCCGCACGAAGTGATCGTAATTCTCCTGCGCCACTTGTCCTTGAGCCTCGCGTCCCGCCAGATTGATACGAATGGAGGGAAAATAATTAAGTTCCTCCGACCATGCTGTCGTGTTTTTCCAGTCGATACCAGAAAAACGAGATTGAGACTCCGCGCGACTGGCCAGCTTCTCGAATCGACGAAATAGGTGACCACGCCACGACTGGGGCACCAATGTGAGCGCGACCTTCTTCAGTAAACTGTCCTTGCCCGGAGCGAACTGCAGATACCCCTTCTCCGCCAGCCAGTTATTCAGATGCACTACACCCGTCCCCGATCCTCCGAAGCCGTGATCCGATACGATACCTACCACTACGTCGTCCCCGGCAGCCTCAACTAATTCACCTACCGCCTGGTCCAATCGTTCGTATACCTGTTGAATAGCGGTCTCGTGACCGGGACGAAATCGAGGCGACTGGGGATCGTGATACATCCAGAAATGGTGGGACACCGTGTCGCTCTCGCCAAAGACCAGCATGAAAAAATCCCACGGTTCGCGCTGCATCAGATCCACTGCGATACGTTCCTTGGTGGCCACACCTCGCAGCAGACGATCCAGTGCCATGTCATGCCAGCCCTCGCCGATATTCGATTCCTGAAAATCCGCGAATTTCCAATCCTTCACGTCTTGGTACGCTTCCGGCGGCGATACGAAGGATGCATCCACCCCCTGCGTTACCGGCGAATCAAACCCGGATACCGCGATCCCGTTAATTTTATCCGGTGGATACGTGGCGGGTATACCCAATACGCAGCACCGCTTTCCCGCATCAGACAGGACTTCCCACAACGCCGGGGCACGTCGCGCCGTGGCATTGGTAAATCGGATGGCGTAGTCCCCTTCCACCATGCGCGTGAAATCGAAGATGCCGTGACGACCCGGATTCACCCCCGTCACGCAGGTTGTCCAGGCAGGAAACGTGGCAAAAGGAGTCGTGCTGGCGCAAGGCAGGTGTGCGCCCGAAGTGGCAATCTTCTTCAGGTTCGGTAGCCGACCCTCCGTCATCCACCGATCTACCAAGGTCGGCTCCAACCCATCCAGTCCTATAAGCAATACACGCGGCATAGGCAGTAGTATTAATTTTTCCAATGAGTTGCGGTTATACCTACCTGGATTATACGAAGCAGAATCAATCTATTCCCCCATCGAGGGGGGATCAAGGGGGGTGTAGCACGGCAGAATCGCTTGCGCGAAACACCCCTCTAGCTCCCCTCAAGGGGAGAANTATACAGATCGATTCATACTCTATCTAAATTCCAGGTTTACAAAAATCCATACAGTCGACGAATTATCAAGATAGCTTTACTTAAATCTGAACCGAGCCATTTTCGTTCGGCATCTTGATTAGAACATCTTCATACAGGATGTCTCATCGGCGCGAAATGTCGCACCCCTGAATCCCTGGTCGTGGGAGTGACCAGATTGCCGCACTTCGCTTTGCTGCGTTCGCAATGACATCTTTTCCGTGTCATTGCGAGACGGCGAAGCCGGACGCGGCAACCTCCTCGCTCCGAGGCCGACTCTTTCGGTATCAGGTACATAAAAAGTTATCTAGTCTTCGCCGAATTTAACGATTCGATAAACCCTCTTGAATCCTTGCCCAGTTCCATCCCCACCTCGTTTCTGTAGTTCATAGAAGATTTCCATACGCTGCTGAGGGGTGAGGGATCGATAGTATTCCCGATCTGCCGCATCCGCATCCTCATGGGAATCAAATTTTCGAACCCGTTTTTCCATGACCTAGTGTACCCCAATGGGTAAAGAGGATAAAGCATGGGTAGGTCTAAAAATCCATCATCAAAGTGACATGACGAAAAGTAAATCAACAGGTAATCTCATCACCCATAGATTCAGTCCATGTCATGAAAGACCTCCTTTATGGCTTTATCATTATGTGTTACCCATGTCTCTGGTCTAATCTGTTACCCATCTGCCCTGATTGTACCTGCATCCATTCCCATCAAAAAGGAGCCGTTCATCTGTGTAATCAGCGGCATCTGCGGATAAAAAAGATCGTCTTATTATCCAGATTGCCGCACTGCGCCCTGCTCCGTCCGCAATGACATCTGGAGAAGAAATCTCTGTAAATTAGTTCTATTTGTGGATAGATCCCCTTCCCGCTAAAGTCTGGGGGCGGGGGTGCCGATAGGTTGTGTATCGCCGGGGGCGTATTCCTCACGACGATCACCGATGCACGGACGCAGAGGTGGGTTAACTACACGGAGGTACCCTGTCATGGGACTTAGAATTAACACGAATGTGGCTGCTCTGCAGACCACGCGCATCCTGCGCCGCTCCACCCTGGAACTAAACAAATCATTGGAACGTCTATCCAGTGGACTGCGGGTAAACCGCGCTGCAGATGACGCGGCAGGGCTGGCCATYGCCGAAGGWTTYCGKTCTGTTTCGAGAGGRGCRMWKGTTGCCCAGCGAAAYTCTCAAGATGGTATCAGTCTGGTGCAGACGGCTGAAGGGGCGCTCAGCGAAACCATCAATATCTTGCAGCGTATTCGGGAACTTGCGGTACAATCTGCCAACGGCACGATTAGCAATACAAACAGGGGCGATTTGCAATTAGAAGTYACAGAATTGTTGAGTCAAATTAATTCTATTGCCAATAATACGGAGTTTAATGGGGTATTGCCTCTCGCAGCTAGTGTTACCATTACATTGCAAGTGGGTGCTCGTGCCACGAACACAATCCCCCTTGTTTTTACAACTGCTGCAACGACAGCAGCTCTTGGAATCAGTGGTATTAACATTAATACTCAAGCGGGAGCTACTGCTGCCATCGGTTCCGGAGCGAATACGATTGATGCAGCACTGTCTACTGTCAATACTCAACGCTCAACATTAGGTGCGATTCAAAACCGTCTGGAATTCACGATTACGACGCTTCAGATTCAAGAAGAGAATGCTGTGGCAGCGGAGAGTGCTATCCGGGATGCGGATATTGCTCGGGAAACTATCCTGTTCACACGAAACCAGATTCTGGTGAGTGCAGGTACCTCGATCCTGGCTCAGGCAAACATCGTACCGCAGACGGCACTGCAGTTGTTGGGCGGATAAACACGATAGCGACGGAATACCATTACGAATCCAATCGCTCACGGAAATGAAGACGGGCGCGGCTACATGAGTCGCGCCCGTTTTATATTTCTCTTTACGCTAAATAGCTTTTCATAAACCTGAGATAGAAAGAACGGTTCTCGGCGTGAGGAGATTGCCGCACTTCGCTACGCTTCGTTCGCAATGACATCTTTCATAATCAGTCGGCTTTCTCTATTGTATGTCATTGCGAGATGGCCGGAGGCCGACGCGGCAATCTGGTCACCCTCGCGGCCACGAATCAAGGGGCGCAACAATTCGCGCCGCGTTGAACGACCGCCTCGATGGGGATTAGTTGTAGCGCAAGTGAAGAAAACTTTTCGTGACGAAACGGGGCATGGGCGTCTCGGGGCTGTTGAAAAAGTCGATTGGTTGCGGATGAGTACGTGCATTCGGAATAGTGAACATAGGCGTTTCGCCTGTGATTTAATTGACTTGCATGGGCGAGACGCCCATGCCCCGATATGCTTCCTACAGTGATCCGTTCCGGGTCGGCTCGGGAGACCCGTTACAGCGGAGTCTGCAACTGAACACCCCCCTTGATCCCCCCTCGATGGGGGAATACCGCTGCGGTACGAACCGGGCAGATAGGTAACAGATTAGACCAGAGACATGGGTAACATTTTATGGTAACCCGACCTGGTCGTTTGGGTCATTCATGGAAACACTATTCGTCGTCTGTAGGTTTTTCCTCGACGTCGGGGATATCTTCTAACAGGATGGAGATAATTCTCTCCAGGAATGGACTGTTGGGATGTCCCTGCCAGGCGACACGACCGTTTACGTCAATGACAAAAGCCTGGGGTATTCCTTCCACACCGAATGCATCGTAATATCTTTTCTTGGTGTCACCTCCGCGATCTACTGCAACGGTATAGTCCATTCCCGATCCGATTCTATCGAGGAAAAGCTGTACATCCTGGATGGATTCATCGGAAATACCTACAATGACCAGCCCGTCTTTCCCGTATTTCTTCTGGAGTTCGGTGAGATGTGGAATGCTGATTTTACAGGGTGCGCACCATGTCGCCCAGAATTCCACGACGATGACTTTTGTGCCGACGCCGTCTATCAATTTGACTGGGGTGCGTTTTACGAAATCCACGTTCAGCTCAGGCGGAAAATCGCCTAAAGACAATTTTCCGTCTTCCGCATCCTGAGCGAATACAGGAATAGCCAACATACACATCATAGCGGTGAGCAGGATTTTTTGAATCATGGAAACCTCCAAGTTTCTCCAATTAGTATACCCTACGAAGTCCGATTACAGGGCCTGCACCATTAAATCCGCTACCAGCTTGGAAAATTTGCCTGGATCGGGGAGCTGGCCTCCCTCTGCCAACAGGGCCTGTCCGTAGAGGAGCTGGGCGTAATCACCCAATTCCGAGGCGGTCTTGTCACTGTCATATATCCCGTGCAGTTTGTCCAGTATGGGGTGATTCGGATTCAACTCCAGAATACGTTTCTGCGTGGGCATAGCCTGGCCCATCTGCTGCATGAGTTTTTCCATCTGGGGGGTCATGTCGCTATCATCCCCCACGAGACACGCGGCAGAACTGGTGAGACGACTGGATACGCGCACTTCCTTGATATGCTCGTCCAGTTCTTTCTGAAGAGACTCCATGAGTGTGCCGTAGGTCTCTTCCTGTTCCTTGCGCTTTTCTTCGGATTCTTTCTTCTCCTCCTCCGTGCCCAGATCGGCCATGCCTTTGGCGGCGGACTGGAAATTCTTACCCTGATACTCAAACACAGATTGGAGCCATACATCGTCTACCGGCTCGGCGAAGATGAGCACCTCGTAGCCTTTGTCCAGGAAAGATTCCAGGTGAGGTGAATTCTCGACGGCTTGCCGCGACTCGCCTGTGAGATAGTAAATGTTTTCCTGATCCGGCTTCATGCGGTCGATATAACTTTGGAGCGACGTCAATTCTTCCGGGTCGTTGGTGGTCTGGCACAAGGTCAGATCCAGTAACGCGTCCTTGTTATCCTGATCGCCATAAATGCCTTCCTTCAGTACCTGTCCGAATTCGCCCCAGAAGGTTTGGTATTGGGCATCGTCATTTTTCTTCATGGTCTTCAACGCATCCAGTACCTTGTTCACAATACCGTTTCGCATTTTGCTGACCTGACGATCCTGCTGCAGCAGTTCACGGGATACATTCAGCGACAGATCCTCTGAATCCACCACGCCCCGCATGAAACGGAGATATTCCGGCATCAGTTCCTTGCAGTCATCCATAATAAAAACGCGCTTTACGTACAGATGGATGCCGTAATTTCCGTCCCGATGAAACAAATCGAAAGGCGCTTTTGCCGGAATGAACAGGAGGAGTCGGTATTCCAGTGTACCTTCGATTTTTGCTCGGATGGTGTGGAGCGGCTCTGTCCAGTCATGAGAAATATGCTTGTAAAATTCGTTCAGTTCTTCGTCCGTGGTTTCGCTTTTGTCCTTGAGCCACAGCGCCTTCATGGAATTGAGCGTTTCCAGCGTGATGACCTTCTTGGTTTCCGAACCCTCTACCACGTTGCCTTCTTCATCCCGTNTCCTKYTCYNCYCGMKSNGGTNATTNCAKCWRGWCWSRMYAGGCGACGAAATCGGAATACTTCTTGACGATGCCTTTCAGCACCCACTCTTCCGTGAAGTCTGCCATTTGGTCYTCTTCGTCGACGGGCTTGAGGTGGAGCGTAATGCTCGTGCCCGGCTCGTCTCTCTCCACTTCTTCCAGCGTGTACGTGCCTTCTCCGGCGGAGACCCATTGCGTGGCAGTGTCTTCTCCCGCTTTACGGGTCACCAACGTGACGGAATCCGCCACCATAAACGAGGAGKAAAAGCCCACGCCGAATTGTCCGATGAGTTCCGGCGCATCCGAGGTCTTGCTCTGTTTGAGCTGATTCAAAAATTCGCGTGTACCGGATTTTGCGATGGTTCCGATGAGGGAGACCACCTCTTCTCGGGACATGCCGATACCCTGATCGTGAATGGTCAGAGTGTGGTCGTCTTTGTTGGCTTCCAGGAAAATATGCAGCTCCGGGTCGCCTTCCAGGAGTTCCGGGTTCTGAACCGCCTCGAATCGACGGCGGTCCATGGCATCCGAGGAATTGGAGATGAGTTCCCGAAGAAAGATCTCCCGATTGGAGTACACGGAATGGATCATCAAATCCAGCAATTGCCGGGCTTCTGTTTGAAATTCGTGGGTTTCCACGGTCTGGCTCATAGTAAAAGTCATCCTTCTGTTGGTGCTTTATATTCAGGGTGCAATGGCCGAAATGGCCTGAAATCAGGGCAGTATTGTATCAAATAGAGGGAGGTTGATGCATGTCGGGTTCCCATTCATGTATATGATTAGCGTTAGGCTCTATCGCCTGAAACCGAAAATAGGGTAAGATGCCTCTTATTCATACATCAACGGGGAACTAATTATGGGCGAAGATCAAAAAGACGGGCGCGACTTGAGTTCGATTCAATTGGCGTATGCATCATTAGCCATGTTTGCCGACGACGGCACACTGGATATAGACGAATTGAATATGCTGCTGGACGTGGCACTGCGCGACGGGGTTATTACGGATGGGGAAAAAGAAGTGCTCCGGGGAGTTTTTAACCGCATTCTGGAGCCGGATGTTACGGCTGATGTATGGCAGCGCATGCAGGAAGCCCGGCAGCTTCACGGGATTTAAGACCATGCCGCTTCACAGGAATTCCCGGTGATTCTTCGTCCGTATCTATCCCGCGATACCGATGGCATCATTGCTCTCATCGACGATATATATCGTGAGTACGGTTTTCAGATTTGCCTGGAAAATGCCGAGAGCGATCTGTTGGATATTCCACGTTATTTTCCCCATGACTCCTTTATGGTTCTTGCCGATGAAGAAAACTCTATACGGGGAACAGTAGCCTTAGCGAAAGATGCTGCTCGCCCGCACGTCTGTTGGCTAAAACGTCTGTATTTAGATAAGACACTCCGCGGTGGTACTCATGCGCGAGACCTCATGAAGTGGTCTTATGATAAAGCGAGAACATGGAATATGGATCGCATGGAGTTGTGGAGCGATACGGAATTCGCACGGGCTCACACTTTCTATGAGGCAGAGGGATTTCAACGTGACGGACGTGTGCGTGACATGGATGACGGTCACATTCCGTATTCCGAATATTTCTTTTTCAAAGAGTTATCCTGATGGTCGACTTTCCCAAATTTGATCCCCTGTTCCGCGGAGCCTTTGTAGAGCGACCCAATCGATTTCTGGTGCGATGCGATGTGTCTGAACTGGGTGTAGTGGAAGCCCACATGCCCAATCCGGGACGTATGCGGGAGCTGCTGCTGCCGGGAGTGACGCTGTATCTCACCGAATCTATAGGRCCCAAACGGAAAACTCGTTATACGGTTATGGCTGTGGAGCGGGACGGGTCCCCGGTTTTTCTACATACCGGAATCAACAATAAAGTGGCGCATTATCTTCTGGAGAGTGGAACGATTCCCGGTCTGAAACAGCTTCGCGTGATTCGCCCGGAGTTCACGGTCGGTTCCAGTCGGTTCGATTTTCTCGTTGAACACCAAGGACAGCAATGCCTGCTGGAGGTAAAATCGGTCACCCTGTTTGGTAATAATATAGCCATGTTCCCCGATGCCATCACAGACCGGGGGCGACGGCATTTGGAAGAATTATCAGATCCAGGAGAGCCCTACGGAAAATCCATCGTGCTGTTTCTGGTACATCATAGTGAGGTGAAATATTTTCTGTCCGACTATCATACCGACCTAGCCTTCAGCGAGACCTTGTATCGTGTGCAGGAGCAAATCGATATTGTAGCTGTTGCCGTGGGGTGGACATCCCAGCTGACGTTGAAGCCGGGATTAAAGCGACTGACTATACCCTGGGACTATCTTCGCGATGAAATGGGGGATCGAGGCGCATTGATTGTGGTGGCCTACGGAAAAGACCACAGTTGGATCTGGGTAGAAGATGTCCAAGATGGATTGGCGAAAAAGACGTCGCAATATAAGCGAGGTCGGTTTAAATCGCCTCATCCTCTGGACGTTCCCGTGACCATCCTGGTGAAATATGAAGTTTTACCCATACGGTCTTCCAAGCCAATAGCATGTTTAATAGCTTCTCAACTGGCGGTATTCTTTGACCCGGTCCCCCTGTCACAGAAAGAAAACTGTAAATGTGTCACGCATTTATTTAAGTCCGAAGAAGATCCGCAGGGGGTTCCAGCCTTCCAACACATTTTGGAACAGGTTCGCCTGGCATACCGCCCCTGAAACTCTTTCCATTCGAGTCCCTTCCGGTGTATAGTGACTCCTTTTGCATTCGACCTTTCAATGACGTTCATTTCATTCATAGAGTTTAGTATCGGAGGAACAGTATGGCGACAATAATTGCGGGTATCGGTCAACAGAAAAGTTTTCAAAAAGTGCTCGACATCGCCGAAGAGGAAATGATGAAAACAGAGGGGCAGCCCCGGCGTATTCGCGGCTTAGGTGATTTCGTAGATTTTACGGCAGATAGGGAACACTTCGACGGGCTGTTCCAGAAATATGAATTCAAGATAGCCGATGCCATTGGAAAACGGTTGGATATTATCAACCAAATAGTAGAAAAGGCGCCTGAAGGAATATGTGAACATATTCATGATCAGGAGGACGAGCATTCTACACTGATATTGCCTATACCCGGTGTGGAAAATCCGGATTACGATGCGGTACGCGCTACGGTGGAATCGTTGTTCCAACATATCAAGCTGCCCGAGGTGTGGCGCTTCAATGGCGAGAAATACAATATCGAACCTGTAAGTATCGAATTGCTGTTTCGTGCCCTGATTCAGTATAAGGCCAGTGATATCCACTTGTCCCCAGGTGAAAAACCCATCTTTCGTATTGACAACAAAATGCTCTCGTCGGATTTGATGGGACCTATATCGGGCCCCCAGATTTACAACCTGATTAAGCAGCTTTCTCCGGACGATGACTGGAAGCGGTTCGAAAAAGATTTGCAGAACAGTTTCAGTTTCCATCAGAAAGGTATCGGATATGCCCGTGCATCAGCCTTTTTGAAGTCGGGCCAACCCCACTTGACGTTTCGATACCACTCGGAAGATATCCCCACGTTTGAAGAATTGAATATGCCTGAAGATATGATGGTTGAGTTGGGTAAACTACATAACGGTCTGATTTGTATTGTTGGTATGACCGGTTCAGGAAAATCCACCACCTGCGCCGCTCTATTGGATTGGATAAACCGAAATCGTAGATGTCATATCCTCACGTTGGAAGATCCGGTGGAATTCCATCACAAGAGCAAGAAAGCTACGATATCCCAAAGAAATTTGGGAAAAGACGTACCGGCATTTGATTTGGGAGTGGAAGGGGCTTTGCGCCATGACCCTGATGTAATTCTGGTGGGAGAGCACAAGCACTCGAGGGTGACGATTGGGTGATAGAAACGATAGTTCTTATTTGAATGACTATAGGACAATCAACCATGAAGGATAATAATA
>NVWG01000125.1 GCA_002746185.1 Candidatus Hydrogenedentota bacterium | reverse complement strand
CAACCTGGAATTTCTAGGATTCATTACCTACATCGGGTCTATCGCGGCGATGGTACAGCTCCTGGAAATGCTGTTGGATAAATACATGCCTTCGTTGTATGTGGCTTTGGGAGTTTTCCTGCCGCTCATTACAGTGAACTGCGCTATCCTGGGTGCCTCGCTGCTCATGGTGGAGCGGGATTACAATTTCGGCGAGAGCGTGGTGTACGGCATAGGTAACGGCATCGGCTGGGCCTTGGCTGTTGTGGCCCTGGCTGCTATCCGGGAAAAAATGGTGTATTCAGATGTTCCTCCCGGGCTGAGAGGCTTGGGTATTACCTTTATTGCTACCGGATTGATGGCTATCGGTTTCCTGGCTTTCGGCGGGATTCAGTTATAACGAGACGCAACGAGTTTAGTTTAGGGATACTTATATAATGTTTTCCACCATTTTGATGGGCATGTTCATGTTCACGACGGTAATCCTGTCGATGGTCGGCGTTCTCATGTTTGCCCGGAACCGCCTGGTAAGCAGTGGGGACGTGACCATCATCATCAACGATGACCCGGATAAGGCCATGAAGATCCAAGCGGGCAGTACCTTGCTCAATGTGTTGTCCGACCAGAAAATTTTTATACCCTCGGCATGCGGCGGTAAAGGCAGCTGCGGGGTATGTACGGTCAAGGTTCTCGAAGGCGGCGGTGCTATGCTGCCCACCGAATTAAGTCACATCAGCCGCGGTGAAGCCCGTGAAGGGTGCCGTCTATCCTGTCAGGTAAAAGTTAAGCAGGACATGAAGATTGAAATCCCGGCGGAAATATTCAGCGTACGAAAATGGGAATGTACGGTTAAATCCAATCACAATGTGGCCACGTTTATTAAAGAATTGGTGCTGGAATTACCGACAGGAGAAGCAGTGCCGTTTCGCGCTGGTGGGTATATCCAAATTGAATGTCCGCCCCACGTAGCGGAATACAAAGACATGGACGTGGAAGAGGAATATCGGGAGGACTGGGATAAATTCAATATCTGGCAGTACACCTCTACCGTAACCGAGACCACCATTCGCGCCTACTCCATGGCAAACTTCCCCGGCGAAGAAGGCATTATCATGCTGAATGTTCGTGTGGCTACCCCTCCACCGCGCGCACCGGAAGGTACACCGCCTGGCATCATGTCATCCTATATTTTTGACCTTAAGCCCGGCGATAAGGTAACCATATCCGGACCCTTCGGCGAATTCTTTGCCCGCGATACGAAGAGCGAAATGGTCTTTATCGGCGGCGGCGCAGGTATGGCCCCTATGCGCTCCCATATCTTTGATCAATTCCAACGGTTGAACTCAGACCGTAAAGTCTCCTTTTGGTACGGTGCGCGTAGTCTGCGTGAAGCATTCTACATCGATCATTTTGATAAGATCGCCGAGGAAAACGAAAATTTTGAATGGCACCTGGCATTGTCTGAGCCGCTTCCCGAGGACAATTGGGAAGGTAAAGTAGGCTTTATCCATCAGGTGTTGTATGACAATTACCTGAAAGATCACCCTGCACCGGAAGATTGCGAATATTATATTTGCGGACCGCCTATGATGAACGATGCGGTGATCAATATGCTGCTCGATCTGGGTGTGGAACGGGAAAATGTTATGTTCGACGATTTCGGCGGCTAAGATTCATGGCCGGCCAACCTTTGACGAAAACACGTCTCGCCAGTTTACTGGCGGGACTTTTTTTATTATTCTTCCTCACCTGGTGGAGACTATCAGAACCCACAGGTCCGGTGCATCGGGAATTCGCCGGGGTAACCATGGGTACCACGTTCAACGTAAAGGCGAAATTACCCCAGGACTTTCCACTCAGCGATGCAGAACTATTCGCTGTTATCCAGACCGAGCTGGATGGGGTAAACGGGAGTATGTCCACCTACCAGCTCGAGTCCGATCTGTCTCGATTTAATTCTTGGGATTCCACAGAACCCTTTGAAGTGGCGCCACAGGTCGCGGAAGTGATGCGTCACGCGTTACAAGTGAGCCGGGAAACCAAAGGGGCATTCGATATTACCGTGGGTCCTTTGGTTAATGCCTATGGTTTCGGGCCAGACCTGCGCGTGGATACGCCCACCGACGACGAATTAGCGCTGCTCTATCTGCGCGTAGGCTACGATAAGCTAATCATAGATCCGGTTGAAAATCTGGTGAGTAAATCCCGGGGAGATGTGTACTGCGATCTGTCCGCTATCGCCAAGGGGTATGGCGTGGATCGTGTGGCATTAAAACTGGAAGAACTGGGTATCGCCGATTACTTTGTGGAAGTGGGCGGTGAAGTGCGTGTGCGGGGTGTGAACTTTGAAGGACAACCCTGGCGCGTGGGTATCGAACAGCCCATACCAAATGAACGAGCCGTGTATAAAGTCGTTCCGCTCCACGATGCCGCCATGGCTACTTCCGGCTCCTACCGAAACTACATGGATGTGGATGGGCAGCGCGTGTCCCATGCCATCGACCCGCGCTACGGTCGACCCGTGGCCCACAATCTGGTGTCCGTATCCGTCATCCACCCCTCCTGCGAATGGGCCGATGCCTACGCCACCGCGCTCCTGGTTCTCGGCCCCGAAGAAGGCCCCGCCTTCGCCCGTGAAAAAGGCCTGCAAGCACTCTTCATCATCGAAGCTGAGGATGGGGAGTTGCATGAGGTTACGGTGGGGGAGTGGGAATGAGCCAATAGATAGTTCATGATGGCACTTTGAACTTTTTCTCCAACAGTTTCCAATTTCCCAGAAACTTACTCAGCTCTTTTTTCCAAATGGCACAGTGGGTAGACTTGATATTCTTTGGTAACTGTCTCCCTAGATAATTTTTCAGAAAATGATCTTGCAGCCACCCCATTTTGAAAATGTAAAAAATCGTCCTTGCCAAGCTCATCTCCAAGTGCAATAAAAACACAAAATAGATTGCGATCAAGATCCTCATTCTTCCCTTGAATAATTTGCCCCTTAGGCGTGATATCCACTTCAAGAAACCTTCTAACATCGAATTGCCAAGATGGGCTCTTGGGCGTTATAGCTTTAACTTGTATAGGCGCTGTCACTTTTTCGGCAAAGGCAAGAATATCAATATTTGGTATATTCCCTGCAAATGGCGTAGCCACAATGCCCCTTCGCCCCAATTCAGCGGTCACTAAATGCTCACCAATTTGCCTTGTTAATGAATTGCTAAGACCCGTAGCCATATCCTATCTCCGATAAAGTTAGTATTCATATCGTTCAAATTCATCGATATCATTTATCAAAACGTCCAATAATTTCGTGTGTATGAATATTTTTGGTCGGCTTCGTTTCAATTCATATAAAATACCTAACTCCTTTAGTTGGTGTAGATAAGTTGACGCTGTCTGGCGCTTAGCAATACCCGCGTCAATCACGTTTTCAATTCTGACATACGGCTGAGAAAATATTAGATTAGTTAACTCCCACGAAACCATTTTAGGTGACTGAGCTTTAATATACTCATAAGTATGATCTAATAACGAAAGAATCAATTCAATACGTGTTGTTGTCCATATTGCAGTTTCTTCAACGGCATCGAGCATAAATAAAATCCACTGTTCCCAATCACCATTTTCGGTTACTTGGCGTATCAGGCGATAGTATTGGGATTTATTTTGGAGGATATATCGGCTCAAAAATAGGACAGGTAATGAAAGCAATTTTTCCTGTACAAGAAATAGTATGTTCAGTATTCTCCCTGTTCGACCATTTCCGTCTGTAAATGGATGAATGGCTTCGAATTGATAGTGCATAACGGCCATGCGTATCAAGGGGTCAATATCGGTATTTAGATTTATAAATTTTTCCCAATTGGCTAATTGCTTTTTGATGAGAGCTTTTCCAACAGGTGGAGTGTATATCGTTTCCTTTGTTGTTGGGTTGATAATTTCTGTTCCTGGCATAGTACGTAAATCGATTTCGGATTTACGAATAGTTTGACATATTTTTAACGCAGTATTTGTACTAATCGGTCTTTTTTGGATTGATTTAAACCCGTCATACATCGCAGTACAGTATCGGTACACTTCTTTTGTCGCTGGATTTAAATCTGCATCGTGGGATATGGACGCATATTTGAATAGGTCATCTTGTGTAGTAACTATATTTTCAATTTCAGAACTTGCCTGGGTTTCAAGCAATGGTATTGTATTTATAAGAACAGATTGATTGGGAATCTGATTAGCAATATTTTTTAGCTGCTCAACGGCTCTTGCGCATGTGGTAACTTTCTTTAGGATGTTTTTAGTTTCAATATCCTCTTTTGGTGGCAATAGAGGTAATTCATTGAACGGTTTTGAGTGATTGAAGGTCATAGTTAATATCCAGTGCTAGCATTTTGCAATTTTATAGAGTTTTTTACAAATGTCGACAAAATCTAAATATATCGACATTCAATATTATTATGTCGATCATATCGATTTTTGTCAACATAAACCTGTTTTGTTTTAATATTATGTCGATATATTTAGATTTTATCGACATATAAAAACTTTATGTTGATGGTATCGACATTTATTGTTCCGTATTACCAACAAAATGGACTATATTTTTTAAATATCTCCATTTGACATACCAAACGGTTAACTGGTTAACTATCGGGATGTGGTGTTGCGCTTTGATTTGGATGTGGCGCGGCTGCGGAAACCTGTTGAGGAGGAGAATTCCATGGATATTTTACGGACCCCGGAAGAGCGGTTTGCGGACCTGCCGGATTTTAATTATGAAGCGAAGTATGTGGAGGACGTGGGCTATGGGTTGCGCATGGCGTATGTGGAGGCGGGCGAGGGCGATCCTATCTTGTGTCTTCACGGCGAGCCGTCGTGGAGTTTTCTGTATCGGAAGATGATCCCGGGACTGTCCACGGTGGGTCGGGTGATCTGTCCGGACCTGATCGGGTTCGGGCGGTCGGACAAACCTACCGCGATAGAGGACTACACCTACGCGCTGCACTACGACGCGCTCCAATCTTTTCTCGAGCAGTTGGATCTGCAAAACGTGACGCTGGTATGCCAGGACTGGGGCGGTCTACTGGGGTTGCCGTTGGCCATGCGTAATAATGACCGTTTCGCTCGGCTGGTGATCATGAATACCGGATGTCCCACTGGCGAGGAAACGCCGTCGGATGCGTTCCTGGCGTGGCGGGCTGCGGCGGAGCAGATGGAAGACATGCCTGTGGGTCATATCATTCAGGGCGCGACGGTTAGTAATCTGCCGGATGACGTGATTGCGGCGTATGATGCGCCGTATCCTGATAAGACCTACAAAGGCGGGGCGCATCAGTTTCCTCTGCTGGTACCCATCAACACGGAGATGGAGGCGGCGCAGTATACGGGTCCAGCCAAGGCAGCGTTGAAGGATTGGGAGAAACCCGCACTGGTCATGTTCTCCGATAAAGATCCGGTCACCAAAGGCGGCGACATCGGGTTTCGTCGTTTGATTCCGTCCGCGAAGAACGAACCAGAGATCACCATTGAAGGCGGCGGACATTTTCTGCAGGAGGACTGCGGGGAAGTGATCGCTGAGAATATTGTGGCGTTTATCAAACGTCATACTAACTAATTCATATACAAAAAATTTCTAAAGGAATTACATAATGTCTGACAAGGTTGTATTATATGATAAGAGCGAGCGCATCGCTACGGTAACCCTGAATCGTCCTGACCAGCTTAATGCCTGGACCGGGCAGATGGACATGGAATATCGGGCGGCTATGGCGGAGGCAGAAGAAGACTCGGATGTACGGGTGATTATTGTTACTGGTGCTGGCGAACGGGGTTTCTGTGCTGGCGCGGACATGAGTCTGCTCAGCGATCTGACCAGCGGCGGTGTGTCCGGGTCGTCTATTACGGGCGACGGCAGCGCGGTGCGGGAAGTGCAGCTGGGCGACGACGTACGCGACGACTTCAAGCAGCAGTATTCCTTTCCCATGGGCATGAAAAAGCCGGTTATCTGTGCGGTGAATGGCGCGGCGGTAGGGCTGGGGCTGGTGCATACCCTTTATTGCGATGTGCGTTTCGCCAGTGAGAAAGCTAAATTCAGTACCACTTTTGCCCAGCGCGGACTCATCGCGGAATACGGTCTGGCATGGCTGCTGCCCCGGCTTATCGGACGCAACGCCGCCATGGATATGCTGCTCACGGCGCGGATTGTGAAAGCCGACGAAGCGAAAAGTATGGGCCTAGTATCCGAAGTATATCCAGCAGGCGAGCTGATGGACAAGGTGAGAGAATACGCGGGCTATATCGTGGATCATTGCTCGCCGCGCTCCCTGGGTATCATTAAACGCATGACCAACAACGCCCAGTTCGAGACGCTGGAAGAATCCTGTCAGATCGCCCTCACGGAGATGGGCGAAAGCCTGGGAACCGAGCATTTCAAAGAAGGGGTCATGTCGTTCATGGAACGCCGCGCTCCGGCTTTCCCCGACGTATAGAGACAGGTTGTCCACATGCGCTCAACCTTTTTGTCCACAGATAAACGCAGATGTACACAGATATTTCATGAACCGCAGATTTAGGGAATTTTGGAAATGGGATTGGCTTTTTCCGAATTCCTGTTGATAGCCGAATCATGAGGCTATTTTGCCACATGCTATAATCTGCAGGTTTTTCCTGAACCAGGTTGATGATTTCACGTTTATATGGCACCTCTCCCCTGTTCCTCTGCTGTGACTTGCCAGACGCACCGCAGAGTAGCATCGGTGTCTGAACATTCCCTGAGGTAATGCCCACTCACATCCTCTATAAACCATGAATCCCTGTTGCGGTCGTATACCCACAACCGATCTATTATGCTGTTGGCTCACCTCCCATACTGTGTGGGGAAACAATAGGTCACGAAATTGTACATTCCTTCGAGAGGGTCGGTTTTAGTGCATTTTCTTTTGGTATATTGCGGTCTGGCGTGGTGATGGAGCGGGAGAGTGTTACTACGGCGCGTTCTGAGATTTCCTGAATTCCTAAAATCTGCGATTCAATGAAATATCCGCACGTAGGGACGGCCTGTGTTGTCTTTATCATTTCCTGCGGCGTCGTATACATGGGTGTCGAATCTGGTGGTGCCTTGGTATCCGACCCAGAAGCCGTTGTTGATTTGCTCGTAGTGCAGCGGCTCGCCATCGAAGGGGCTGAGGGGGACGGTGTCCAGGTATTCCGGAACGAGATCTGCGAGGGTATCGGGAAGCTGATCGGTGTGAAGGCGGAATCGCTCTATTTCGATACCCAACACGAGCATATCTGTAGTCAGGATTTTCTCGCATTGCAGTTGAAACAATCCGTGATACATGGGTCCCATCATATTCGGGATGAAATTATCCTCCGCATCCTCATCGGAAATACCCGGCAGGGCACCATAAGCCTCCAATGCGTCAAGGGGAGGCAGGGATCCGATTTCGATGATGGTCTGCATGAATCGCAGATAGTTTCGTTCCTCCTGGAATCCTCGGGTCAATTCGCGCGCATTGTTCCATACCTGGCCCGCCATCTCTGGAAAACTCGACTCTACGAGCAGAAAATCGATATGCTCCCACCGCTCTTTTATGGTGTTATGGTTATTGAACGCCTCGTCAAACATATTCGCTCGTTCGCCAATGAGCATACGGTCCATTTTTCCGGAGTTCGCAGTAGATTTGGCCAGTTTTGTCGCCCGTTGAAGCTGCGCATCCGAAAGGGACTCCCGCTGTATCAACGTCTTCAATGAAGCATCTGCCATTCCATCAAGGGCTTTTGCAACGAACCACGAAATGAGCAGCGGCTCCTGCCATGCGAAACGCGCCATGGCGTATTCGACACTGATGGAATCAAGGGCTCGGTCGATAACTCCCACTTCACCCCGGTACAGGGCTTCGAGACGCAACAGCCTCACGAAGTCTCTAATTTTGCTGAGGTCATCCGTCGGACCTGTATTCACCCAGTCATACTGTTTATTTGCGTTATAGTGTTCATACTTGGCGGCTTCGTGCAAGAGTGACAGCGTCTCTTTGTTCGCCTCCAGTACAATGCGGATGTTGTCCATTAGATCGGGGGAAAGAGGCTCGATGGCAAGATCGCAATCCACTTCGCCCAGAAACGGCACGTCGTGAGTCTCGACGATTTCCGTATCCAGTGTGGCCATGGCCGCCTCAATCAGCGGCACGGCATTGGGCGTGTAGTCGGAGAGCCGTGTCCATTCCGCCAGTTCCTCCGGCGAGAGGGGATAGCCTTCGGCGCGGTACGCCGTCATGTCCCGATGGAGAAAGGTCAGGTCCACACCGATGCGTAGTCCAACGCCTACGACGGTCAGCCACAATACGAACAGAAGGTAGTATCGTTTTTTGCGCGGCAGTTTCATGGTGTTACCGATCTGTTTATAATGTCATCCGAGTATCTCTATGAAAACTATACACATTTTCGTGGCGGATATTCACTGTCRTGTTGTCGCATTGACCTGAACACAACCGATGGCGGATGTGCCACAACTTATATGCTTTGAACCGCAGATTTTGGGAATTATAGAAATGTGGCGAAACAAGTTGTGTACGTTTTCATCGGAATTGATGTACCGATTGTGACAATCTGAGTTCTCGCGGGGAATCTCTGGTGAGTTGTGACGGGTCTTCAGCCTCAAGACTTGTTTTGGTGAGTTTGATAATTTCCACAATTCCTAAAATCTGCGGTTAAAAAAWTTATCTGTGTCATCAGCGCAATCTGCAGATGAAAATTTAGTCGGTGCCTTGATGATCTCCGGGGATGACTATGGGCGGAAGAGACGGCAGGGAGCCTTTCATGCCTTTTATATCGCGGGAGGGTTTGGATGCCGCCGGGTCTTTCAGATAGGTGTCCAGATCCAGGTTGATGAAGGTGGCCTTTTTATTTTTGTAGAGGTAGATGCCCAGTTCGGGGGGGAGTTTACCGTTTATCGCCTTTTTCGGGTCTATGGAGCCGTCCCATACGATATCGGCGAGAGTATCTTCTTTGGCGGCGGCCTGAAACAGTTTACCGCGCACGCCCATGGGTTCGTATCCACCTTTGGTGAAGCGGTTGTGGTGGATGTTGATGGCGGTGGGATAGGGGTAGTAATTGGGGTCGACCTTGGAGCCGTCCGAGTATATGAATCGACGGATGAACAGGTTGCCTGTGCTGTTGCCGGAGAAGACGTTGTCGAAAATTTCCACGTTGTGGTTCGCCATGACGATCATGCCAGTGCCTGTGGGGACCAGTCCGACGATGTTGCCTTCCGGCGCGAAATTTTTCGTATCATTATTGATGCTTAGGCAATTGAGAACGCGGATATTGTGGCCGCCCTGTTGAGGCAGGTTGGGCAGGTCGAACACGAGTATGCCAGCCGTGTTGCGTGTGGCCAGGCATCCTATGACGTCGGCGTTGTAGCAGTTCTCGATTTCGATGCCTGCCACGTTGTATTTGGCGATGCTGTTGCGCACGATGATGTTGCGGGACTGWCCCACGTAGATGCCTGCGTCGGATGCGCCGATAGCCACGCATCGGTCGATGAGTACGTCGGTGGATTCTACCGGGTAGAAACCATAAGCGCCGTTTTTCTCGTCGGGACCGTTGGTCCATTCGGTGCGGACTTTGTAGAAGGTGATACCCTTCACGCCTTTCACTTTGATGGCATCGCCGATGGCATCTTCCACGGCGAACCCTTCCAGGCGCACGCCGTCGCTGGTGACGATGATACCTTCACTGCCCGCGTTCTGATTCTTGAAGGAAAAGATGGTTTCATTCATGCCTGCACCGCGCAGGGTCACGTTGTCCACATCCAGAGACAGGCTCGAAGTGAAATTATATATCCCGGGGGCGAATTCGATGGTGTCGCCGGGCTCCGCTAAAATCAATGCTTCCTGCACAGCTTCCTGAATATTGGGTCCCGGCTCAAAACTCAGTGCCGTGGCAGGGATTGCGCCTAACAGTATCATTGAAGTAATCGCCAAAGCGTTTCGAAATACGTTCATCCGTGTAACCTCCCAGAAACAAGAAAAAAACGGGCCGGAGTATCCGGCCCGAGTGGATATTATATTAGTCTGTTGACTGTGTATCGCCGGAAATTTTCACGCCTTCAATTCGAGGCAGCGGTGCAGCATGGCTTGATAGATCCCGCGAAGGGTTGGATTTTTTAGGATTGGTCATGAACGTGGGGAGATCCAGATTCACAAAATCAGCGTCGCCGTTGCTGTGAATACTAATTAGCTCCGCGTCTTTAAGCATTTTTTTGGGGTCACGAACGCCGTCCCATACGATATCCGGCAGGGTTTTGCTTTTCGCCGCGGCGGCTATGAGCAGACCAAGCCGTCCCATGGGTTTCTCACCGCCTGTGCCGAAGGTGTTGTTGTGGATGTGGATGCGTTCCGGCAACGGATTGTAGTTGGGGTCCATCTTCTCACCCGGTGATGACAGATACGCGCTGATTATCACATTCGCTGTACCGTTTCCGGAGAATTCATTTCCAAAAACTTCCACGTTGCGATTGGCCATGATGAGCAATCCGGTGCCCGTGGGTACATTGCCTACGATATTTCCTTCCGGCGCGAAATTCTCGGTATCGTTGTTCATTGATTTATTGTTGAATATCCGCACATCACGACCGCCCTGCTGGGGGAGATTAGGAAGATCGAACACCAAGATGCCGCCTGTATTTCGAGTCGTCACGTTGTTGTAAACGTCGGCGTTGTAGCAATTTTCGATTTCGATGCCGGCTACATTAAATTCTGCTCTCGAATTCCGCACGATAACATTTCTGGATTGCCCCACATAAATACCTGCGTCCGATGCGCCGATGGCGACGCAGCCGTCAATGAGTACGTCTTCGCTGGATATGGGATAAAGTCCATAGGCACCGTTAGAGGGCTTGGGGCCGTGGGTCCAGGCAACGCGTATATTCAGAAAAGAGATGCCTTTGCAGCCTTTGGCTTTGATGGCATCGCCAATGGCGTCTTCCACCGAGAAGTCTCTCAATACCACGCCGTCGCTGGTGATGATCATGCCTTCGCTGCCGGCATTCTGTTTGGCGAAAGTGAGAATGGTTTTGTTCATGCCCGCACCGACTACCGTGACGCCGTCTACATCGAGGGACAATGTACTTGTAATTTCAAACGTGCCTGCTGGCAGTTCGATAATGGCACCTTCATCTGCGAGGATAAGCGCTTCCTGAAGGTTCTCCTGGAAACTGCCTTCCGTAGAGATGAGTTCTGCCCAAGTCGGGACAGAAAATAGAACGGCGATGGCTGCAATAGCCCATAATGTGTTTTTCATGATAAAGACCTCTCCTCGCAAAATGGTTATATTTCAGAGGGTCTATGGTAGCCGAAAAGAGAAGGGTTCCGCTAGTGGAAATTCGAGCCTGTTAAAGGCTTAGCGTTTACGTGCTTGTGGCGGGACTGGGCTGACTTCGGTATTCATACGTCGGGGATCACGTTTTGGACGTGTTTTAAGCATTTCGTCGATGGATTCATCGCGAGCCGTTTTCGTCACGGGAATTTTGGGGCTATCAGGTTCTGTTCCAGCATGCTGCAGCTTGGGAATGCTGGGCCGAACCACCGCTATAGGCCGGGATATCACGGCATTGGTGGTCCCTGAATCGTCCGTTACCTGTATAGGGCCGTTGCCTTTACCGGAAAAGGAAAGCGTCGCACTTTCGGTCTCCTGCGAATAGGCGGCTGATACGGCAATTATGACGCAAAGTCCTGCTATGTAACGAGATACTACAGCCATACGATATTCCCAAGTTGCAACCATAGATATTTTACACGACAATATCCAAAATTGCCTATGTCCGGTATGGATTACACCCTAAGTGCTTTAAAATCAATCAGTTGAATCCGCCCTGGAAAGGTGACACAATGCCTTTGAAACTGGATCTCAAGGGGGGTATATGGAGGATCAGTCACCAAAAAGTTCGCATTCGGGTCAATTGAACACCAGATTGGCCATGTTCGTTGCTGCCATGCTCGTGGCGGTGGGTGCTCTGTTTCGAGTGGGCCGGTATTTATATGATGCTCCTCTCCGGTTGGACGAGGCATTACTGGCATACAATGTGGTGCATGTTTCCTGGGTGGATCTGGTCAAGCCCCTGACCTGGCATCAAAATTCTCCCTTTGCCTTTCTTTACACTTCAAAATTAATGGTGTCGTTATTTGGACCTGGGGAGATGGTTTTTCGCGCTGTACCGCTCATGAGTGGACTTGCTTCGTTGATTCTATTCTATGTTTTTGTGCGTCGTATGAGCCGTCCCAGCGAGATTGGGCTGGAGGAGAGCAAGCGCGATAGTATCTGGATCCCCGGTGTCTGGTCACGAGAGCGGTGGGACGTGGTATTGGTGGCGCTGAGTCTGTTTGTCATTGGGAAGTGGCTGATCTATTGGTCCAGTGAATTTCGTCATTACTCCACGGATGTAGCACTGACGTGTCTGCTTTATCTCATGGCACTGCGCGTGTTGTCCTGCGACGAGAACATGGGACCCCTACGCAGATTCGCGCCCATTCTTATTACGGGAGCGATCTGTACCTGGTTTTCATTGGCATCCATATTTATTCTGGGCGGGATCGGGGCGACGCTGTTAGGGCATTATGCGTTGCAGAAAAAATGGACATGGGCTGGCTGGTCGATTGCATTATGCATTGTATGGCTACTTAGCTTTTATGCCCAACTGAAAGTTCATGAATTTAATATTGAAGCCCGTGCGTTGGAATCGGACATTTCTGCGACGGTAGGTAAACTGGGATTTATCTGGAGCCTTACAGATTTTAAATGGTATCGAGAGACCTTCGAACTGGTGTTTTGGCTGCCCGGTGGCTTGACGCATAGAGGGATGGCCGGCTTTGCATTTCTACTGGGCTGTATCTCCTATTGGAAAGATAAACGGCTTCAACTGAGCTTCCTGTTGCTGCCCATTGTCTTCGGCCTGATGGCGGCGTATCTCCATCGCTATCCCTTCTGGGAGCGGTACCTACTGTACCTGACGCCGGTGATGTTCCTGCTTATGGCGGAGGGCGTGGGGCTGCTGTTCGCCCAGCGAACCTGGCAGATGCGCGTGGCGGGGCTGCTGTTTATCGGCATGCTCCTCATGCAGCCCTGGTACCGGGGTGTGCGGGATTTTGTACGGCCTTATGGTGAAAACGAAATCCACGATCTGGTGGCGTATGCGAAGGAAAATTGGCAAGAGGGGGATCTGCTGTACATGGATTRGTTTGAAGTGGCGCCGTATTCGTTCTACCGCGATACCCATGCTGACTACCAATTCTTTCCCGAAGCAGACGTGGAGCTGGAGCCGCATTTTTGCGAAGCCGTGARGGATAACGAACAGTTTCGTGCTGTGTATCGCGGCGAGCGTATCCCGGAGCTGTTCAAAGACTATAAACGAATTTGGCTGTTCCACGGTCACGATGGCGCGCCGTTGTATTCCGGAGTCGATGAGCCAGTAGCGTTGGAAGCGGAAAAACATCAGTCCAGCGGGCTTGCGCTGCATCTGCTAGTGCCACGGGAGCCTTAGATCAGGTTTTTTCTGAATAATACCGAGCGGCCTACTTCTTCGTAGTTCGTTATCTGATGGAGTCGGAGGCCTTCTTCGTTATCAATACCGATGTCGGAAGCAATTTCCTGAGCGCCGTGATCCAGTGACCATTGTTCAGCTGCGTGAATCAGTGCTTTGCCTACTCCGGAGCGACGAAAAAACTCGTCCACGTATATGGATTCCAGATACCCCACGTTCTGGGTCGCGCACCCCTCCGCCCACTCCCGAATACCCACTTCCAAAAAACCTACTGTTTTATTTTCCAGCAGGGCGATAAGGCATTGATATCTGGAAGGGTCCGCGAAGATAGCGTCCATTTCCCTTTGGTGATCTTCCTCGGAAGATTCAGGAAACAGGGCTACACGCAATCGATGCCAGGCATCACGTTCTTCATTGGTCACAGGTCGAACCTGCATAGGGTCTCCTCCATCCGCATGGTGAGATTGAAACTAGGTATCGAGACACAGCTTGCCTGAGCGATGGGGGAATATCAAGTGCTAAAAAGCTAGTGTTTTTGTAAATAATTTAGGGTAATTTGGGGAATCTGCTGAAGTCCGGTTTGCGTTTTTCGTTATACGCGTTCCGGCCTTCCTGGCCTTCTTCGCTCATGTAGTAGAGCATGGTGGCGTGACCTGCCAGCTGCTGGATTCCTGCACCGCCGTCTTCATCGGCATTCATGGCGGCTTTAATACACCGTAACGCGATGGGAGAAAGGGCTAGCATTTCGCGGCACCATTTCACCGTTTCTTCTTCCAGTTCAGCCAACGGTACGATGGTGTTCACCATGCCCATGTCCATGGCTGCCTGTGCGTCGTATTGACGACAAAGAAACCAGATTTCCCGTGCCTTTTTCTGGCCCACGATACGCGCCAGATGACTGGAGCCGTAACCTGCATCGAAGGAACCCACACGGGGTCCGGTCTGACCGAAGATAGCGTTGTCTGCTGCGATAGTCAGGTCGGCTACCAAATGCAGGATGTGTCCACCGCCCACGGCGTAACCTGCGACCATGGCCACTATAGGTTTGGGGCAAACCCGCATTTCCCGTTGGAGGTCTAGTACGTTGAGGCGCGGTGTGCCCGAGTCTGCAATGTATCCCGCATCGCCCCGAATGCCCTGATCGCCGCCGGAACAGAACGCCAAGTCGCCTTGTCCGGTTAAAATGATGGCACCGATTTCCTGATCCATCCGGGCATCGTCCAGAGCATCGCGCATTTCGTCTACGGTGAGGGGTGTGAACGCGTTACGTTTCTCGGGGCGATTGATGGTGATTTTGGCGATACCTTCCGCCTTGTGGTAGAGGATTTCTTTATATGTCTTGGCGGACTGCCAATCTATAGAGGCCATGATGCACTTCTCCGATGGGTTACGTTTTGGTTGTAAAGCGGGTATTACACCACATATCCAAGGGCAGGGTAAACCGAAACCGTGGGTGTTTTTGCGGACGGTATCCAGGAATCATGGGCAATGGCATTTTCTGTGGGAAAGGGGTGGGCGGAT
>NVWG01000124.1 GCA_002746185.1 Candidatus Hydrogenedentota bacterium | reverse complement strand
GTCGCGCCTGCTCGAATTCCGGGTCCAATTCGAGGGTCCGTTGACAAAGGTCTATCGCTGCTGCCAGATTSCNCSAKGCYYRGYKCMACYACGGCCAGRTTGGTATTTGTTGCGGCGTTATTCGGGTTGCCTTTTAGTGATCGCACCAATGTTTCACGAGCCGCCTCGAATTGCTTATTTTGAATCAGTATGACGCTCAAATTGCTCAAGGTCTCGGGGTGATTCGGGTCGATTTTTAACGCTTCTATATAGGCGGCCTCCGCTTCGTTCATCTTTCCTAAAGCAGCAAGAGCATTCCCCAAGTTCGTATGAAACTGCAGTTTATCTGGGTACTGTGTTAAGGCTTTTCGATTTGCTGCCGCTGCGCTCTCATACTCTCCGGCTTCAAAGTGGAGGATGCCTTTCAGGGTTAAAGCGATTCGGTGCAAAGGACTATCTTTGAGAATGGTATCCACATGAAATAGGGCTGCTGCGTTGTCGCCTTGTTCCTTATAATACGAGGCCAGCGCGGTGTGTGCTACAGGGCTGCCAGGACTCTTCTCCAATGTATATTGGAAGAGCGTTTCGGTATTCCTCCAGAGCGCGGTCTGATGCCAAGCCATCACGCTGAATACCGTTGATGCGATCAGGGCTGCTGCTATCGAACCGCGTGCAAGAGCGGGTCGGCTTTGTACGAGTCCATGAATACCCCATACTACCGCCATGAACAAGCCTATATGAGGAATGTAGGTGTATCTATCGGCGTAGGCTTGTCCGCCTACCTGCACGATGCCGATGACCGGCACCAAGGTCCCCAAAAACCATAACCATCCTACTGCCAACCAGGGACGCTTATTGATCTGCCAAAGGAATACGGCGGTAATGCTTAGCAATAAAACAGCCCATATAGCGACGGCGGGGAGATAGAGCGAATCACCGGGATGAGGGTAATACGGGAGTAAATCCACAGGCCAGATGCTTGATTTAAGGTAGGCGGCATATCCCGCTACACTGTTGGCGAGACGCCAGAATAAGGGGAGTCCCTCTGTAGAAGAAACGGCTCCGGTAGATTCCTGGGTGGTAAAGGTTAAGGCGGAAATGATGATGACGGCTCCGAACAAAGGGATTTTTTCCGCCATTAAACGCAAGGCCATTTTACTATTTTCGCGTGATACCAATGGAGCGGCATATCGATTCAGCGGCCATACATCCAGGAGCAGCAGCACACAGGGCAGGGTAACCGCCATGGGCTTGGACAGCAAAGCCAAGACCAGACAAATCACTACGGTGTTATATCGATAGACCATAGGCTTTCGGGTATACCAGGCATAGGCCCAAACGGTACACAGCCAGAAAAAGGCGCACACCACGTCTTTACGTTCGGAGATCCAGGCTACGGATTCCACATGCAGGGGGTGTACAGCAAATAACAGGGCCGTGAGAAATGCAGGCCAAAATGCGCCGGTCATGTACAGGAGTAGGGCAAACAACAAGAGCGAGTTGGCGGTGTGAAAGGCTACATTGCTTAGGTGGTATCCAGCAGGATCGTAGCCGTAGAGGATATAGTCGACGTGGTAGGTGAGCCAGGTGATGGGTGCCCGGTTTCCCACATAGGTATTGGAAAACGCGGAACGAATCCCTTCTGCCGACAGACCCAGTTGGAGATGTCGATTTTCGGACACATGCTCCGGGTCGTCAAAGTGGACAAAATCGTAGGCCCGCGTCTGCCCATAGATCAGTACGCATGCCGCTACTAAAATAATACCCGCCAAGAGTCGAATTCTCATGACGGGTATTGTAGAGGATTTAATTCTGAATTGCGATTCGGATACCGGAACGATAATGGGCGACGAATGGAGCCCCTTCGGGTCGTTCAGGGGGTGTAGCATCGTAGGATCGCCTACGTGAAACACCCCTCTAACTCCCCTCAAGGGGAGAATAATATCCAACCGATATTCAATTTGTCACCGATAGTCGTTTTTGACCAGACATGGGTTTCAGAAAATCTATCCTGCCGCAATCGTTATTCACTCAGCCACCGCGCCGCATCCTTGGCCCAATACGTAAGAATAAGGCTGGCCCCGGCACGTTTAATAGACAACAAGCATTCCATAGCAGCACGTTTTTCATCTATCCAGCCGTTTGCCGCCGCAGCCTTTATCATGGAGAATTCACCCGATACGTTGTACGCCGCTACAGGCAAATCCGTGTTGTCCGCAGCCCATCGAATCACATCCAGGTACGGGAGCGCGGGCTTGACCATCACAATGTCCGCTCCTTCCATCTCGTCCGATTCAATTTCCCGCATGGCCTCTTTCAAGTTAGCCGGGTCCATCTGATAACTGGAYCGATCRCCRAATTGRGGCGGCGACTCAGCGGCATCACGGAAGGGACCATAGAACGCCGAAGCGAACTTGGCACTGTACGCCMTGATAGGTACGTCCTGGAAATTTTCTTCGTCCAGCGCCAATCGAATTTCCTGCACCCGGCCGTCCATCATATCCGACGGCGCTACGATATCCGCGCCGGCCCGGGCATGAGCCAGTGCTTCGTTCACCAGCAACTGCAGCGTCGCGTCGTTGTCCACATCCGGATTGCCGTCCCGATTGGTAGATATAGCCCCGCAATGACCGTGGTCCGTGTATTCGCACATGCACACATCGGTGATGACGCACAGCGTGGGGATTTCCTTCTTCAGCAGCGCAACCGTCTGGCATACGATAGAGTCCTCCGCGAAACCCGAGGTGCCCTCCGCATCTTTTTCATCCGGGATACCAAAAAGAATCAACGCCGGAACGCCCAATCCATGGAGTTCCTTCGCTTCCTCCACCAGCATGTCCGGCGACCATTGATAGTTTCCGGGCATGGATTTAATTTCATTCTTGATGCCTGTGCCGGATCGGACGAAGTAAGGCATGATGAGGTCGTTAACCGAAAGTGTCGTCTCGCGGACCATGCGGCGCATGGTCTCGTTGCGCCGCATTCGTCGCATGCGTACCAGAGGGAATGACATAGTGATTTTTTCCTTTTAGCTATGGGGTTTTCAGAATATGGGTAAAGAATGTATAAACCGTCTCGTAATCATCCCCTATTTTCCCAAAGGGGGTCAAGGGGACCGGGATTCCATGGTTTGGGCTGCTATATATGATTCACGCAATGCGTCGGTTCGGTCCCGAAGCCGTTGGAGAATTCCCCGGTATGCAGGGTTGGTCACAACATTGCTCAGCTGATCCGGGTCGGTCTTCAGATCGTGTAAAAATTCATACGCCGGGGACTCCCCGTCGTACCGGGCATAAACATATCGCGTGTCCCTGATGCCTTCCCAAGTTGGCAGCTGAGGATGAACCATGCGATGCTCCACAAAAAAGTCTGTGCGCCATCCATCCACTTCGCCCTTATTTAGCCACGGCATCAGGCTTCGGCCTTGATAATGATCGGGTATGGTTACTCCGGCCAGATCCAGCATCGTAGCTGGAATATCCAGATTCAGCACCATGGGATCCAGTATCCGATGACGCATGTTTTCCGGTTGACGAGGATCGAAAATGATAAGAGGGATACGCAGCGATTCTTCATAGTGAGACCACTTCCCGGCGAAACCCCGGTCGCCCATGTAATATCCATTGTCAGCGGCATAGATGATGACGGTATTCTGGGCCTGCCCGGTTTGTTCCAGTGTATCCAGTACCTGACGGATCATCACATCTACTCCCGCCACCAGCCGATAGTACCCACGTATATTTTTCTGGTATTTCTCCGCTGTGTCCCATCGCCAGAAATACCGTTCCCGGTTCAACGAGGTTTTCAGGAAGTCCGGCTGATTATCAAAAATGGACGGGTCGGACAGGCGCGGCGGCGTAAAGGTAATTTCTTCCATCGAATCTTTCATGGCCTCAATGGGCGGGAAATGGTTTTCCAGATCACGGTCTTCGGCGTGGGTGGAACTGAAACTTACTGACAGGCAGAATGGCGCATCGTTGTCACGGCTCTGCAGGAACGCCATCGCCTGCTCCGTGTTGATTTCGTCTACATGACGCACCGTGCCATCCGCCTGCTTCTTCAAATACGGACGATCCCGATTCCCGAAATCATCGAATAGAATTTCTTTGGCATCGCCTTCCATCTGTATGCCGAATTTCCCGAAAAACCCCGTGCGATATCCGGCGGATCGCAGCAAGGCAGGGTAGGCAGTTCGAATAAACGCTTCCGGTACAGGCGGTGCGCCGAAGGTGTAGCCGTGGGTGCGCTCTGTTAATCCCGTGAGAATGCTTGCCCGACTGGCCGCGCAGATGGAGGTGGTGACRAARGCRTTGGTGAATCGMGTTCCCTCCCGAGCCAAACGATCGATGGTAGGTGTGATCGCATACGGATCTCCYGCCACACCCAACGCGGTATTACGCTGATCGTCTACGAGGAAAAAAATGATATTGGGAGGGGCGGTCTCCGGTTCTTCCCCATAGGAACATGCCGTCCACATCGTGAAGACAGTCATGACGATAGAAGTACCAAGGCGAAAAAAATCCATTCGTTATCTGCTCCTGCTAGTCTGTTTTTTCCACTAAAGCGGTAATCAGACCCGGTATATCATGCTGACTGGGTTCTGCGGATATAGAAAGTCCAGCTAATTCCGCCTCATGGGTCGTCTGAGGTCCAATAGAAGCGTAACGGGTATGCTTCGCCAGCCGGGCGAGACGCTCCTCCCCCAGCAGCTGGGCAAAATGCCGTGCCGTGGATCCGCTCGTAAAGGTAACCCAATCAGGACGGGCATCCACCAGCGCATCAGCGCGGGCAACATCGAATTCCGGGCAGATCGTTTCGTAGACTATGGGTGCGGTGACGGCAGCTCCGGCATTCACCAGCGCATCGCGAAGTGCCGTATTTGCCAAATTTCCCTGAGGCAGCAGCACACGTTTATCTTTTAGATACGGTTCGATTTCGTGCAACGCTTCGAAGGCATCCTCGGCAGTATACGTCTCGGGCATGGACTGTACCTGAATACCCAAATCCGCCAACGCCTCCTCTGTAGCAGGTCCTACAGACGAGATGCGGGCCTCACCGAACGCGAAAGAGGTCCCAGCCAATGCCATTTTTTCCTGGAGACTTCGCACGGCATTCGCGCTGACAAAAACCACCCAGTCGAAAGCGTGAGGATCGAGATCCAGAGAATCAGAAGTAGTACAAATTTCGATGCAGGGAAATTCAATGACGGTAGCGCCCAGCCCTTCCAGGTGATCMGCSRKTKYSSYYSMTYRKKRWYGKRRSCGSSWRAMSMSGMCKSYSYRTYCMKSCRWNGGATWKMKSYGRSSMARYCWYSYACAGCAGCTCCGCTACCACTTCGTCCGCGCCATTAGACAACAGATGTTCTGCGCCCTGCTGTCCCAGCGTAAGGGGATCATCGCAGGTGCCAGAGATTTCCGTTCGGAACATTTTGCGCCCGTCCAGACTGCATACACATCCCTGTAACGTCAGCTCGCCATCCGCATCSGCATGAGCCAGYGCACCAATRGGYACCTGRCAYCCRCCGCCCARRCCCGCCARCAATGCYCGTTCCGCCAAGGCTTCGGCGCGTGTGGCAGGATGATTTATCGCGTCCAGGGCATCCAGCAAATCCGCGTCGTCTTCCCGAACCTGAATACCCAACACGCCTTGGCTGGCGGCGGGCAGCATGATTTCGGCAGGGATTACCTGAGCAATCGCGTCCTGTCTGCCGATACGTTCCAGCCCGGCGCACGCGAGTATCGCCGCATCATATTCGCCGTCCTCCAGCACTTTTCGGCACCGGGTATCCACGTTTCCACGCAAGTCGCGTACATCCAAATCCGGGCGAATCGCCAATAGCTGCCCTTTGCGCCGCAAGCTCGATGTGCCCACAATAGCCCCTTGGGGCAAGGTTTCCAGCGAATCCCACTTCCTGCAGACCAACGCATCATTGGGCGTGACGCGTTTGGGCATAGCCGCCGTGACCAAGCCGTCCGGGTCGTCCGTGGGTAGATCTTTCAGGCTGTGAATGGCCAAGTCGATGGAGCCGTCCCGCAGTGCCGTTTCCAGCTCCAGCGTAAACAAACCTTTACCGCCAATTTCCGACAGGGGTTTATCCAGAATGACATCGCCCTTGGTGGTGATGATTTGAATGGTGACCTCCAGCCCCGGATGGGCCGCACGAATCATRTCGGCAACATGTCCCGTTTGTGTCCGGGCCAACATGCTGCCACGGGAGCCGATGATCAGGCGATTTTTCATGTGGATTCCTTCAAGCCGAATAAACGTCGAACCAGTTGCAGCACTCCGGCGTGATCTTCTTCCTGTACTTCCTGCTTAATTTGATTCATAGGCTGCTGGAGAATATTGTTTACGATGCGCTTGGTTAAATACGTTACCTCTTCCCGATCCGATTCAGGCAAGTGGGACAACGCATCCAGCGTCTTGGCCAGCTCCCGATCTCGTATCGCGTTCAGTTCACGGGACAGCGAAACAATCGTAGGCTGAGCAGCCAGTGTCTGAAGCCATTTCATGAACTGATCGGTGCTGGCATCCACCATCTCCAGGCATCGATCTATTTCATTGCGGCGGGACTCCAGATTCCGATCCGCTACTTCCTGTAAGTCGTCCATGTCGTAGAGATAAATATTATCCAGTTCATTGATGCCCGCCTCCACATCCCGAGGCACGGCAATGTCGATGATGAGCATAGGCTTTCGACTACGCTGCTTCAGGGCGTGCTGGACCGTCTCCTTGTGCAATACCACCACAGGCGATCCAGTGGAACTGATGACGATGTCGGCGCGGTGAAGGTGATTCGCCAGATCGTCCAGTGCCACCGCTTCACCATGGTAGGTCTCGGAGAGCGTCTTGGCATTTTCCACACTGCGATTGGCCACAATCACCTTGCTTACACCCTTATCCACCAGGCTTTTCAGTGTTAATCCACTCATTTCACCCGACCCGATGACCATCACCGTCTTGTCAGATAAGTCCATGAATATGGATACCGCCAGGTCCACTGCCACYGAACTGATAGACACTTTCCCCGAACTGATTTCCGTGGTGGTGCGTATTTTCTTGGCGATGGTAAATGCTTTTTGAAAGACCGTATTGATAATTTTATCCGTGGCCTGTTCCCGGTGTGCGGTAATATACGCGTCATGCAATTGACCGAGAATTTGATCCTCACCTACGACCAAGCTGTCCAGACTCGAAGCCACGCGAAATAAATGCCCTACCGATTCGCGCCCGTGGAGTTGGTAAAGGTTGGAGGTGAATTCCTCATCGGGGAGATCGTGCCATTGTGCCAAGAACTGACGGATTTCATAATGCAGATCCTCCGGTTCTCCGGCATGATGAAGGTACACTTCAGAGCGGTTACAGGTGCTGAGAATAACCGCGCCTGCATCTTCCAGTCTTTGACGCAATTCCGTCAACGCGCCCGGCAATTTTTCTTCCGGAAAAGCCATGCGTTCCCGCAAAGCTACATCGCTGGTATGGTGGCTCAGGCCAACGACTACCAGACTCATTCCCCGGCCTCCAGTGGATTGTAGCCGCCATACTGGAGCAGCTCAATGGCGAGATAGGACAAGAAGAAAAAGGCGAATGCGTAGAACACCACATACGCCAGTTTGGGACCTCGCAGCAATCCGAACTGTCGAATGTGGAAACACCCTGCGTAGAATCCTACCATGATAACGGCCAGAATAATTCGCGGGGAAATGTACCAACTCTCGCCCAATACATTCCGTTCGGTCCAGGCCCATATAAAACCCATGAGCAGCGTAACAGCAAACATGGGATACCCCACGCTGATGAGTTCGTACAGGGTTTTGTCGATCTGCTMCAACGACGGAAATTTACTCATGAGCCCCGTAGTCTTCATTCGCTTCAAACTGCGGGCCTTGTTCACATAGGCAAGGCTCGTGAGGCTGGCAATAAAAAACAATGCAAAAGACAGAAAAATAAGTCCCACATGAAACGTCACTAGAAATCCATTAAGCTCCTTTGGAGGTTCATTCAGATACAGGTGTCCCAGGCTGGCATTGATAATAGCGAGAATCGCCAGTGCAGGGAGGTAATAACAGAGTAGGGGACGCATTGCATCTACCCGCTGAATAGACAGGATAATGCCGGTACACAGCACAATAAATAAATTCAGGGAATCGCCCAGCCCTGTAAATGGAATGAGATTAAACTGCCACCATCGGTACAAAAACACTACCAGCAGGAGTATATTGCCCACCGAAGCCATGCGTTTAGCCAGGTTTAGGATTTGGGGATCCGTCCCGCGGATATAGCGCAAAGACATAAAACCAGCAGCTGCATAGGCAATAGCGGCAAGATAAAAGGGTATGGCGGAAGCTGGCGGCATCATATTCACCTGATTCTGAGCTTTGTGGACGTATCCAGCATGATACCCTATTTAACCTCTTTGGAGCCAGCAGATTAGCCAGCTAAGCCGTCTCGAGGGGTGCGTCGGTAATCCTTGGAGGACATGGTTCGCGGGTTCTCCAAGGATAGGTTCAAGACTTGATCTACCAAGGGTTTAGATGCTATTCTTCCGCGCTGTTGTCCATAGGGCAACCTGTGTCTATCAATCGAAGAAGCAGTACAACCGATAATTCAGAATTACCCGAACTCGATCTGAGTTGTCAATGAAGGCAGAACAGAAACCATGTCAGATAATTTACTAGAAAAAGAATTCGATCTGGGCAGCGACATCGACTTTACCGATGAAGGCCTGCAAGAAGCATTCAGTGAAACCATGAAAGACTTCCGCGAAGGGGAAGTAGTTCAAGGCATACTGGTGGAAGTAGGGACCGACCGCGTTCTGGTCGATATCGGCTATAAGAGCGAAGGCATGATTGCCCTCCACGAATTCCCATCCCCCGACGAATTGACCGTTGGCGATGTGTTTGACGTGTACATTGAATCCCCCGAAGACGAATCCGGTATGCCGGTTCTGTCCAAGTTCAAAGCGGATCGCATCAAGAACTGGGCACATATACAAGAAATTTACGAGCAGGACGGCACCATCGAAGGTAAAATTGTTCGCCGTGTGAAGGGCGGGTTGAAAGTAGATATCGGCATCGATGCCTTCATGCCGGCCAGCCAGCTTACCTGGCGTCCTACAGGCGATCTGGAACGCTACCTGGGCGAGAAGATGGAACTGAAAATCATCAAGCTCACCAAGCGTCGTCGCAATGTCGTCGTGAGCCGTCGCAAATTGCTGGAAGAACAGCGGGCAGGCGAAAAGAGTACCTTGCTGGCCACCATCGAAGTTGGAAAAGTTATCCCTGGTGAAGTTAAAAATATTACGGACTTCGGCGCGTTTGTGGATGTAGGCGGCATCGACGGCCTGCTCCATGTAACGGATATGTCCTGGGGTCGCGTAAAGCATCCTTCTCAAGTGGTTTCCGTGGCAGACAAAATTGATGTGATGGTACTTAACTTTGATCCCAAGACCGAGCGCATCAGCTTGGGCTTGAAACAGAAATCCGAGAATCCTTGGAAAGCCGCCGAGAAGAGATATCCTATCGGTACAGTAGTACGCGGTAAAGTGGTAAGCATGACGGATTACGGTGCGTTTGTGCAGATTGAAGACGGTATCGAAGGCATGGTTCACGTTAGCGAAATGAGCTGGACCCGCCGTGTACGTCATCCCAGCGAAATCATCGGTATTGAAGAAGAAGTTGATGTAATGGTGCTGAATGTAGCGCCGGATGACGAAAAAATCGCCCTGGGCATCAAGCAGACCCAGCCCAATCCGTGGATGGAAATTGAATCCAAGTATCCCATCGGGTCGGTGGTTAAAGGTGTCGTGCGGAACCTGGCTGACTACGGTGCATTCGTGCAGATTGAAGACGGCATTGATGGTTTGCTCCATGTGAGTGACTTGTCATGGACGACAAAAGTGAATCACCCCTCCGAACTGGTTGAAAAAGGCCAGGAAATGGATGTGAAAATACTCAGCATCGATCCTGCCCAAGAAAAAATCAGCGTGGGTCTGAAACAGATGCAACAGGATCCATGGGAAGCCGTACTTAAAGAAATTAAAATCAACGACGACATCGAAGTAGAAATCGCAAAGCTGGTTTCTTTCGGAGCCTTCGCAAAATTAGACAACGGTGTGGAAGGTCTTATCCATGTAAGCGAATTGGGTGGTGAAGAAGAAGCCCAAAAGCCTGAAGATGTGCTTACCATCGGGCAAAAAGTAAAAGCCCGTGTGATTAGCGTGGATAACGGTGAACGTAAAATCGGACTCAGCATCCGGGCCTTCGAAAAGAACGAAGATGCCAAACTGCAGAAAGAATACAGCGTAACAGGTTCGGCGGAAGAACAGACTGAGAGCGACGTGCTGGAAGCCGGCGGTACATTGGCCGGTGCAGCAGCAGAAATGATGGCCAGCCTTCGTGCAACGGAGTCGGCTCCTGCCGCCCCTGCTGTAGCAGCTCCTAAGGCAGAAGCACCAGTTGTAGAAGCACCAGCCGTGGAAGAAGCACNAACGGCAGAGGCGCCTGCTGAAGAGGCCGCCCCCGCAGCAGAAGCAGCCGTGGAAGAGGCCTCTGCGGCTGAGGTGCCTGTTGAAGAGGCCGCCCCCGCAGCAGAAGCAGCCACGGAAGAGACTCCCACCGCTGACGCTCCTACAGAGGACGCGCCCGCCGAAGAAACTCCCGCAGCAGAGTAAAACGTAACCGATTTATTTACTGGAAGCGTCGCCATCTGTGCGGCGCTTTCTTTTTGAAGTATGCATGAGAACAGTTAATCTCGAATAGGGACTACGATCCCGTCGGATGGACAATAGATATTTAGGAGGAAAACATGGCGACTGCGAAAGCGAAGCCCAAAAAGAAACATCGTTTGGCCGGGAAGAAAATGGAAGGCGCGGATATGATTATCCAGGTCCTGGCCGATGAAGGGGTGGACACCATTTTCGGCTACAGCGGCGGAGCCATTCTCCCTACCTATGATGCCGTATTTAACTTTAACCGTGGTCGTAAAAAGGCCGATCAGGTTCAACTCGTGGTTCCTGCCAATGAGCAAGGCGCCGGATTCATGGCGGCCGGATATTCCCGCGCCTCCAACCGCGTCGGCGTGTGCCTTGTCACATCCGGTCCCGGTGCCACCAATTGCGTTACCCCTATCCGCGATTGCATGGCCGATTCCATTCCCATGGTTATGTTAGCCGGACAGGTTCCGCGACCCGCCATCGGTACCGACGCATTTCAGGAAGCCCCCATATTCAATATCATGAGCGCCTGCGCCAAGCATGTGTTCCTGGTGAAAAAAGAAGATGAACTGGAAGCCACTATCCGTTCCGCATTTGATATCGCCCGCAGTGGACGCCCTGGTCCAGTAGTAGTAGATATTCCGAAAGATGTCCAACAGCATATCGGCATCTTTCAAGGTGAAGGGCTGCTGGAATTCCGTGGATTTGATCAACGTAAAGCGGCTCGCGAAGAACGCAAGATGACCAAAGCCCAYGCCGACGAATTTTTCCGAATGCTGAAACAGAGCAAACGTCCCTTGGTCTATGCCGGAGGGGGTGTGATCAATAGCGGGGCATCAGACAGCCTGCGAAAGTTCTGCAAAAAATTTAAGTTGCCTACCGTTACCACTCTTATGGGCATTGGCAGTGTGGATACCACCGACGATCTGTGTATGCACATGTTGGGTATGCACGGTACGGCTTATGCCAACTATGCGGTTGAAGACTGCGATTTCCTTATCGCCGTCGGTTCGCGATTTGATGATCGCGTAGCTGGTCAGGTAGATAAATTCGCCCCCAACACCGTCAATATAGCGCACATCGACATCGATGCCGCTGAAATTGGGAAAGTGAAATCCGTTACCTGGTCGCATAATGCCGATGCGGATCGTACCTTGAAAGAACTGCTGCGATTTGGAAAAGATGTGAAAAGCAGCTATGTTCCCTGGCATAAACATGTGAAAGCCCTGAAGAAAAAGCACTGCCTGAATTTCAACCGTAAGTCGCCTCTGCTTCAGCCCGCCGAAGTGCTGGAAGAAATGAACACCATTTCCAAGGGGAACGCATTTGTTACCACAGGAGTAGGTCAGCACCAGATGTTCGCGGCACAGTATATTGATTATAAACATCCCCGCACCTGGCTCACCTCGGGCAGCATGGGTACCATGGGTTTCGGGCTTCCCGCTGCCGTGGGCGCACAGATGGCCAATCCCGGCGCTTTGGTTGTTGATGTGGACGGCGACGGCAGTCTGCGAATGAATATTGGCGAAATGGAAACATTGACCACCTACGATATCCCCGTAAAAATTCTGTTGTTGAACAATAAATGCGACGGCATGGTTCGCCAATGGCAGGCCATGATGTACGAAGAACGATTTTCCGGCACCGATAAAGCGCTGCACAAAAAAGATTTCGTCATGGCCGCCAAAGCAGACGGCTTTGAATRTGCTGTCCGGGTATCTAAACGAAAAGATCTGAAAAAGGCCATGAAAGAATTCCTTGCCTTCAAAGGTCCGGCCCTATTGGAAGTTATGACCGATAAAGACGCGATGATTTTTCCCATGGTGGGTCCCGGTAAGGGATACAAAGAAATGGRAGTGGGGGATTACATCGTGCCTAGAGAATCCAGCGAAGAAGTGGAGATTACGGGTATCGGCGAAACATCCATGTTTTAGTCTATACTCACGTCCGTGCATTGCTTATGGTATGGAAGGAGATTAGTGAAGGGGTTGAGGCCTATCGCATGGTCAAGCAATAGGTGCCTACTTTACTCAATGGAATATGCCGTTACCTGATTCTCAAAAAGGTACTCCAGTCCCACTTGTCTCCAATACCTTATTAAAAAGGTTATCCGGGAGTTCTGTCATCGGGCTGCTCATACTGGGCTGGGCACTCCGATGTATTCAGTACGGATATGATCGTGCCTTGAGGCTGGATGAGGCTGCCCTGGCACTAAATATCATTGAGCTGCCCTGGGCTGAATTGTGGGGGCCGTTACAATACTCCCAAAATTCACCTCTGGCGTTTCTGTTTCTCATCAAAGCCCTCATCAGTGTCTTGGGACAGTCGGAATATGTCCTGCGGCTGATTCCTTTACTCTGCGGGTTGATTACCCTGCCCTTCTTTTATGTGCTGGCCCGCCAGGTGTCTATGTCCGATTCCATGTATATGAGCGATACCCCTTCCAGCAGCATGTTCAAACACAATCGATGGGACACGGCTCTGGTTGCCGTAGCTTTTCTTGCCGTGAATAAGCATCTTCTTTTCTACACCAGCGATCTTCGCCACTATTCAACCGATGTGCTGCTGACCTGTATTTTGCTGTGGTACGTCCTGCGATTTCAGTCCTATCTCATTCACGCCTACCCTTCCGAAAAACACATGGGGGCACTCATGATCATGGGTGCGGTAGCCGTGTGGTTCTCTCTGGCATCGCTGTTCGTATTGAGCAGTATCGGCATCGTCTGGATTTTTCAAAGCATGTACGGCAGAAAATATCGTTCCATGCAATGGGCCATAGCATCCTCCGGAGTATGGGCCGTGAGTTTCTACGTGCACTATCTTATTTTAGACTTAAATATTGCCGCCAGAGCATTGGGTCCGGAGCTATTATATGAACTCATACCCGGCGGCGCACCTTTCCCTCCCCAATCCTTCGCCGATGCACTATGGTACCGGGAAAATTTCGAGAAATTATTTTACTTTCCCGTGGGSTTAACCTTCCGAGGCYTGGGCGCCTTCGCRTTTCTAAYAGGATGYCTKTCGCTATGGTTCCGACGAAAAGATCAACTGTTTCTTCTCACGCTTCCCATTATGCTCGTTCTGGCAGCCTCCATGCTGGGAAAATATCCCTTCAAAGATCGATACATCCTTTTTCTGGTCCCTTGTCTTACGGTACTCATTGCGGAGGGCATCGTGTTTATGGGGAAACAAGGCCCACGCCCCTATCGGTGGGTAGGTACCCTCATGTTTATCATGCTCTTCATCCAGCCTCTAGTTCACGGGGTGCGACACGTCTGGCAGCCCCACTACACCGTAGAAGTTAAACCTATGCTGGAGAAGGTGCGCGACGAATGGGTGGACGGCGGTTATCTCTATACCACCTGGGGAACAGGGCTGCCCACACTTTATTATCGGGATCGATATGACTTAACAGACAGGCCGTTGACCATCGAACCACGAGACCATCATCTGGAAAATCGCACCTGGGAATATAGGGAAGAAGAATGGTCCTCGTTGCTTGATGCAGGCGATCCCGTCTGGCTCCTCATCGAGCAAGTAAACGGCGAACCCCTGCCAACCCAAGCCGGAGAAACAGACTACATCGGCTATCTCGACCAAGTAACCCACGGCGAAGGCGTATCCCTATATCGCTATCWWCGAGAAGASYCTATATATAGGGACAGTAACTCTTTTTAGCGCTCGATCTGGAACGGAKTTCCAATACCTCACCCAACATTCCCATCGCAGCGGGGTYCACTTMTTAGAACMACTAGCAAGTCTTAAGGGTGTGCGTTTTGATTTGAGCGCAGTGAGTGTATTCATGATCAACCATATCTATGACGAGGTGACTTACTGTACCTGATTTTCCCCAGGGGTATACCATCTCTTTTCCCTTGTTAACACTATTACATTCAGTTACGAGATTTGAAAATCTTGCTTGAATATCCTCATACCTATCAAAGACTTCTTGTGAAGAATGATCCTTGAACTTCTCAAATACCATTTGGTTATGTTTATCAATATCTAAGGGGAGTTCAACGGTAAACTCCTCACCCTTCAGAAATGATTCAATGGATTTACAGGCCATCTCTTCCCAATAGGTTATGTGTGCAAGAATGTCTTTGACTTTTCTTAACGTCTTTGAATTGAACATTTGCTCCATATCGGCATTTTGAAATGTTGCCAAAGTGTTATTCTTTCCAGTGTCAATCTTCCGTACCAACTCATTAGTTTCTTTATTCATTTTCTTTGTTCTCCATAAACTTATTGGTTGCCAATAATATTATTTGTTCTGGTTTTGCAAAGCATTATAATTAGGGACAGTGGAATTGGTGAAAAAGTCTTATGGCGGGAAAATGGAGGGTGACCTTCGCAAGTCGCGGGGAGTTTATCGCGCGGAAAGCCCAAAAAATGGGACAGGGGAGCTGGTGAATAACCCTATGGACGCAGTTTCAGTTTGTGAATAGTTGTTTTGGTGGAGGTGCATACCCTTTCGGGGTGTTGATTTTGTGATGCTGCC
>NVWG01000123.1 GCA_002746185.1 Candidatus Hydrogenedentota bacterium | reverse complement strand
GGTTTTTCTGCGCTCGCGTGCCCTGCCGAGCACCCGCCAATACCGCCGTAACAGCTTGATGCACCAGATCCTGATTAAACTCGCCGCCAAATGCCGCGTCAGAAACAGTTAAGGTACCGCCGCTGCCACCCGGTGTAGCTATGTTTAGCTCCATCTTCTAACCCTCTAGGCCTTAACGGCCGGACGGATAATTACGTTTCCACCAGGGGCACCAGGTACCGCGCCCTTGATCAGAAGCAAATTGCGCTCTACATCAACACGCACTACTTCGAGATTTTGTACTGTGACATTACGAGCACCCATATGACCGGCCATTTTCTTGCCTTTGAAGACTCTGCCGGGTGTCTGGTTTTGGCCGATTGAGCCAGGAGCTCTGTGCGCCAGGGAATTACCGTGAGTGGCGTCCTGCATCTGGAAATTCCACCGCTTTACAACGCCAGCAAAACCCTTACCTTTGGAAACGCCAGTGACATCTACACTCTGACCTTCCTCAAAACGCTCAACTGTAATCACTGCGCCAACTTCAAATACTTCATCGCTACCGTCAGTGCGAAACTCTCGCAGACAAGTCCCCGCTTCGGATCCGGCCCGAGAATAATGCCCAGCCTGGGGTTTGCTAATTCGCGAAGCACGACGAGACCCTACAGCTACTTGCAGTGCTGCATAACCATCTTGCTCAGGGGATTTGAYCTGGGTGATGCGATTGGGATCRACCTCAAYCACAGTGACAGGTATAGATRCACCATCATCGGTAAACACGCGACTCATGCCGCAYTTGCGACCGACTACTCCAACACTCATTTTGTAACCTCTAGTGTACGGGGCTTTTACCCGCTATGGCCGCCCATTTCAGAGCGTTACACCCCCGGGGTYCTTATCTTGACAGAAYKGCCTAATAGGCTTRTCTACCAAATACGCCCGGTAAGGGTGCCCGGTAAAGGGCTATTAACTTAAACTTATCTGTACGTCCACACCCGCTGCCARATCTAGYTTGGTSAGGGCATCAACMGTTTTTTCAGTCGGCTCGACAATCTCGAGCAAACGTTTGTGTGTGCGAATTTCRTACTGATCCCGCGCATCCTTATTWACATGAGGCGARATCAATATGGTGTAACGCTCTWTRCGCGTCGGCAATGGGATAGGYCCYCGAATCTGCGCRCCKGTGCGCYTYACCGTMTCAACAATTTCTTGCGTRGAAGCATCRATCAAYTTGTGATCAAAAGCCTTGAGCCTAATCCTGATACGCTGGTCTTGCATTGAACTGATCACTCCAAAAAGGACTTACAACTTCAAAAGGCCCCGCAACTATAGAGATCGCTGCTTGAACCGTCGGCTATGAACACCGACAGGCCCGAAAAAAGAGGCGAAATTCTATATACGACCCATGCCACTGTCAAGCAAAAAGGCTGATTATCACCGGCTTTTTTGCAGGGGATCGGCAACCCTACTCAATAATTTTAGCCACCACACCTGCACCCACTGTGCGACCGCCTTCCCGTATAGCAAAGCGGAGGCCGTCTTCCATCGCAATCGGGGCAATCAGGGTCACTTCCATCTGGATATTGTCCCCCGGCATGACCATCTCGACACCCTCAGGCAACTCACAGGCGCCTGTGACATCGGTGGTACGAAAATAGAACTGGGGGCGGTAGCCTTTGAAGAAGGGCGTGTGTCGACCACCTTCGTCTTTACTTAAGACATAGACTTCGGCTTCAAATTTGGTGTGCGGATTAATCGAGCCGGGCTTGGCTAATACCTGACCGCGTTCGACTTCTTCTCGCTTGGTGCCACGCAGCAGTACGCCGACGTTTTCACCTGCCCGACCTTCGTCGAGTAATTTACGGAACATCTCGACACCGGTACAGGTAGTGGTTTCGGTATCTTTAATACCAACAATTTCTATCTCTTCACCAATCTTAACAACACCGCGCTCAATCCGGCCGGTGACGACTGTGCCGCGACCTGAAATGGAGAACACATCTTCAATCGGCATCAAGAAGGCACCGTCGATGGCGCGTTCGGGTTCGGGGATGTAGTTGTCCAGGGCTTCGACTAGTTTCATGACTGCCGTGGTACCCATTTCGTTGTCGTCTTTGCCTTCCAGCGCCATCAGGGCTGAGCCAATGATGATCGGGGTGTCGTCACCCGGGAATTCGTATTGGTCAAGCAGCTCTCGGATTTCCATCTCGACCAGTTCGAGCAGTTCGTCATCGTCGACCATGTCGGCTTTGTTCATAAATACGATGATATAAGGCACGCCGACCTGGCGGGACAGCAGAATGTGCTCGCGGGTTTGCGGCATGGGGCCGTCAGCGGCGGAGCAGACCAGGATGGCGCCGTCCATTTGCGCAGCACCGGTAATCATGTTCTTGACGTAATCGGCATGACCCGGGCAATCGACGTGGGCGTAGTGACGATTCGGGGAGTCGTATTCGACATGGGAGGTGGCGATGGTGATGCCACGCTCTCTTTCTTCCGGGGCGTTATCAATGCCGTCAAAGGCGACCATGTCGCCGCCCCAGGTTTCTGCACATACCCGTGTCAGGGCCGCCGTTAACGTGGTCTTACCGTGGTCAACGTGTCCGATCGTCCCAACATTGACATGGGGCTTCAGCCGCTCAAATTTCTCTTTTGACATTACCCTGCTCCTTTCGAATCTAATTTGTTTTTAACTTTACAACCTTAAACTAACGCTCATAAACAAGCGGTGCAGCTATTAAGCGCCTTTGGCAATAATCTCTTCAGTAATATTGTTGGGCGCCTCTGAATACTTTAAAAATTCCATAGTAAACGTGGCACGACCCTGAGTGGCAGACCGCACATCGGTGGCGTAACCAAACATTTCACCCAGTGGCACCTCGGCAGTCACTACTTTTCCAGCACTGCTATCCTCCATGCCCTGAATCAGTCCGCGGCGGCGATTCAAATCGCCCACTACACCACCCATATTCTCTTCCGGCATAACCACTTCAACTTGCATCGTCGGTTCTAGCAGCACAGCTCCACCTTCAGAAGCCAATTTCTTTGTTGCTAACGAACCTGCCACCTTAAAAGCCATTTCATTGGAGTCGACATCATGGAAAGAACCATCGTATAAGGTCGCTTTTAGACCCAACAAGGGGTAACCAGCCAAAATGCCGTTCTTCATTTGCTCGGCAATGCCTTTTTCGACCGCAGGAATATATTCCTTTGGAACCGTGCCACCGACAATTTCGTTAATAAACTCGAGACCCTCTTCTTCATCTTCGCGCGGTTCGAATTTAATCCAGACATGTCCATATTGACCACGACCACCTGATTGACGAACGAACTTGCCTTCGATATCACAGATATTGCGAATAGCTTCGCGGTAGGCGACCTGAGGCTTGCCAATATTCGCCTCGACACCGAACTCTCTGCGCATACGGTCAACCAGCACGTCCAGGTGTAACTCGCCCATACCTGAAATAATGGTTTGGCCAGTTTCTTCATCGGTTTGAACACGAAACGATGGATCTTCCTGAGCCAACTTACCTAGCGCGATACCCATTTTTTCCTGATCAACTTTAGTCTTTGGCTCTACAGCAACTGATATAACGGGTTCGGGGAATTCCATGCGCTCCAGAGTGATCAACTCTTTTAAGTCGCACAAAGTGTCGCCAGTAGTAACGTCTTTAAGGCCAATGGCTGCAGCGATGTCGCCGGCCCGCACTTCTTTTATTTCTTCCCGTTGATTGGCATGCATTTGAACCATACGGCCAATGCGCTCTTTTTTGCCCTTAACCGGGTTATACAAAAAATCGCCCTGATTGACGACACCGGAATAAACGCGGAAAAAAGTTAAGGTGCCGACGAAAGGGTCGGTGGCAATCTTAAATGCCAACGCTGAAAAAGGCGCTTCATCATCAGCAGCTCGCGTATCTTGGGTGCCATCATCAAGCTCACCTTCGATGGCTTTAACTTCAGTAGGCGCAGGCATATATTCAATAACAGCGTCGAGTACGGCCTGTACCCCTTTATTCTTAAACGCCGAACCACATAAAATAGGCACGATTTCATTGGCGAGAGTGCGCTGACGTATGCCCTGCTTAATTTCTTCTTCGCTCAGCTCCTCTCCTTCAAGGTATTTATTCATAAACTCATCATTGGCTTCCGCGGCAGCCTCTATCACCTCTTCACGCATGGCCTCACACACGTCAGTCATATCGTCCGGTATCTCACCGTATTCAAAAGTCGTGCCCTGATCAGATTCATTCCATAAAATGGCCTTCATTTTGACCAGATCGACCACACCTTTGAACTTCTCTTCCGCGCCAATCGCCATCTGCAAAGGCACCGCATTTGCACCGAGGCGTTCTTTTAACTGATCGACCACCATCTGGAAATCTGCACCAGCGCGATCCATCTTGTTAACAAAGGTAATAATCGGCGTGGTACGCAGACGACACACATCCATCAGTTTAATGGTACGTTCCTCAACGCCTTTTGCGGCATCGATGACCATGCTGGCGCGATTTTCGATGATGGGGTCGACGAGCCGATCCATCTGATCGGGGTGGTCGCTGTAGTCGCCGTCGAGGAACACGACGATGTCTGGATTGTTGAGGGCGGCCATGCCTTTGAGACATGCGGAACCGTWGCYKSKKYTSGRYKMGKKSAYGWMGYSGRYGCCGTTGGCCTGGGCGATGGCTGGGGTGTCGTCGCTGGAGCCGTTGTCTGCCACGATAATGTCATCCACCCAATGGGGGATATCTTTGAGTACGTTGGCAATGGAACGCGCCTCGTTTATGGCCGGAATGATGACGGCGATGGTGTGATCGTTACGCATGGGCRGCTGCTTSGGGGGTGTTWTTCGTGAAATGYCGCCAKGCTTCCCATGCMGCKAGGAKGAATACRGGGGTGTATTCGATCCAGACGATGCGGTAATGGAAGAAGGCGACGTTGTCCTGCGCAATGTAATAAAATTTCAGGTAGTAGAGGGGGAGCATGGCGGTGAGGATGAGCAGGCTGGGTCGTGGACTGAATACGAGGAATGGAAGAATCCAGAGATAGTACCAGGGGAACTGGGTGGGGCTGATCATGAAGAAGAAGCCGGCGACAAGGGTCAGTCGGTTCAAGAGATCCTGATGTGATTGCAAAGGACGGCGGGACAGGATGCCGATCCATGCCAGGAGGGTGAGGGTAACGACTACGCGGACGATTCGGTCGAGTTGTCTGTCGCTAAGTGCGGTCCATGACATGGATGTTTTGATGCCTTTGTCGAAAATCATGAAAACGGCGTCGTTCATTTCCCAGTCATCGCTGTAGGCCAGAAATCCAGATCGTTCGCCTAGTTCTATGGCGGGGAGTACGGGGAGAAAGAGGAGAATGAGTGCGATGGTTCCTGCGACGAGGGCGAGGGCGATACGTTTGGGGGATACTTTTAGGTGTCGGAGTAATAGCGGGGCGAGGATGATGGGCCAAATTTTTATGGCTACGCCGCAGGCCAGAGCGATGCCGGATCGGACGGCTTGGTGGCGCAGGGTAAACCATAGGGCGAGGAGTATGGCGGGGACGTAGAGCAGATCCATGTGTGCGGAGTTGTGGATTTCYTTKAGGATGAGGGGGTTCCACCAGTAGATRGCGGATCGGGTGAGGGGGATTCCGGTATGGCGCAGGAGGAGAAGGAGGAGTCCCAGCACGATGCCGTCCACCAATAGCAGAACGAATTTCCAGGCGAAGAGGCTCCAGGGTTGGATGAAATATGCCAGGGCAAAGGCGGCTTGGGCGATGGGGGGATAAATGGTGCCCAGGTCAGCATGGTTGATGCGCTCGGCGATGAGGCCCGATTCTTCCGACAGCAGGGTGAGTTCTTTGGGGACACCTGCGTGGGTGTGATGGAATTGGATATCGTTGGGGGTGTATCGATAGGGATTGTGTCCATTAGCGGTTACGCCGCCATCCCAGAGGTATCGATAATAGTCGTCTTCGAGAATAGGGGAGGACGGCATGAGGATTAGTCGTGCGATGAACCCGACGGTTAGTATCCAGAGGAGCAGTGGGGTGGAGTTGGATTGGGTGCGGGTTATCAGGTAGACGGCGGTTAGATATAATACGCTGAGGATCATGAGTACAAGTACGAGGGTGCGGATAGGGCGCTGGAGCATATCGCTGCCGTATTCGAAGCGGGTTGAGAGAACCGCCAGATACGCGATACCGAGTATGAGCAGTATCCCGAGGGCATACAGAGCGGTATTCGTTGAATTTTTCATATTAAAATTGAGGGGCTGCTAACGCTTATTGTTCATTCAGGGACCAGTCGTAGTCTGAGTAGGATACGCTATAGGATTGTCCTTGTAAATAGGCGGCGGAGTCGGAGTCGATGTAGTTGCTGATAAAGTCCAGGACGGCATTTTCTTCTTTGCTGAATTTGGTGATAGCACCGTCTTTGTTGTAGCCATCGGTGAAGTCTTCTCCGAACCAGTCAAAGATGGGGGAGATATAGACTTTGTTTTTGGTTTTGTCGATGCGAAATTTATCAGGATCGGACAGGAATATTCGCGTGTGATCCTCCAGTTGTTCTTCGAGTTGGTCGGGGAGAAATACTTCGCTGCGCAGGGGTGGGCAGCCTATGGATGCGCAAACGATGGCTACATGTATACGGGGGTCATTGAAGACGGGGCGTAGAATTTCGTGTTCGATGTCGTTGAGGGTAATGGGGGTGCCCAGCACGGGGGACGTGAGTTTTTTCCAGATACCGWYGRTCKGNNKCGGNATGMTNGKYGTSSRKSKMYAGGGNWGCKRKTSWCGATNNTSCCNNKKWGGATSKGSTRATYRTSCWWGAKGYMTTKGATGGTGATGGCGTTGTAGGCGTTTATCCAGAAAGCCATTTTTTCCTGACGATTCCACGCATCGGATTCTTCCGGGGGAATATTGTTCATACTGGCGACGAAGGCATCGAGTCGAAAGCGGTCGTCCAAAAGGGCGCCGTAATCGACCATGCCGTTTTTATCTACGTATTCATGGAGCAGGGCATCATAATCGTCGTAGGAAAATTCCACATTCATGAGTGCGGGGTCCTGTATGGGTTGTGCATCGTTTGGGTCGGAACTGCCGCAAGCGGCTACTGCGATGGACAGTGCGACGATGGCGGTTATTTTAGTGATGGTAATTTTCATGGTACAGGCTCCCGGTTCTTATTGTATTAACGTGCCGCTACAGGATGAACCTGCGCCGGCGGTACATGCAAAGCAGTGTGTGTCTGTTGCGATGGTACGCCGCAGCAGGTTGGTGGGGGTTATGGTGTGGATATTTTGGGCTTCGTTTTGAATGGGCATACGCAATGCCAAGTTGAAATCACAATCGTATAGTGTACCATCCCACGCTACGGAAACTTGGTGACGGCACATGAGATCGGGAACGGTCTTCGGGTTAAAGGCTTGGGTCAAGGTGTCCAGATAAGTATCCAACTGTTTCGCCTGGCGTAAATCTGTTTTGAATCGTCCGATGGGCACGTTGGTGATGGTGATCAGGGAGGTGAAATGGAGTCCGTGGCGATCCAGTAATTTCTGACGGTACTCGGTTTCCAGGGTGTGTTGGTCAGGAGGTAAGGAGGGGCCGCCGGGATTGTATACGAGTTGGAGGGGCAGGTGTGATTCTATGCCGTATCCTGCGTCGTTGAGAGTACGAAGCACTTTGATGCTGTCCTGGTAGACCCCTTCGCCCCGCTGCTGATTTACGTTGTCTTTGGTGTAGCATGGAAGAGAAGCGACGAGGGCTACGCGGTGTTCTTTGAAAAATGGGATGAAATCTTCGTAGCCGGGTTCCAGGAGAATGGTGAGGTTGGTGCGCAGGGTAATGGACATGTGCTGCTTGGCGGCTTGTTGGATTAGGTGTTTGATGTGGGGATTCATTTCGGGGGCACCGCCCGTGAGGTCGAGTTTGGTTATGCCCAGATCCTGGGCGAGCTGGAGTGCGGCTTGCATGGTGGGCCAGTCCATTTCTTCTTTTCGCTTGGGGGAGGAATTTACGTGGCAGTGGCGGCAAGTGAGGTTGCATTTGAGTCCGACGTTGAGCTGTAGGGTAGTTAGGCGTTCGGCAGCACGTAGGCCTGTGGGGCATTGCGGCAATATTGCTTCGCGGAATACAGGAGAACTGTGGGTGGAAGGGGGGAGTGGTATTGTCGCTATAGTGTTCTCACGCATTTTGTGCTGTACGGCAGATGAAATTGGGTTGTTCTTCAACCTGCCCCTCTCTTGAAGTGTATTCGCGGGACTCGGTGGATTATGTCACAAATGGGTCTTATCGTGAGGGGGAGATGCTCTTGAGAAAGCTGGGGGTCTCTGATTCGTAGGGCGATTCGAAGTTGATGGCCAGGTTTTCCAGCAGGGTGCCTTCGGATACTTGCAGGTCGATGACGGCTTTTTCGAAACTGACCTGTGATTGAAGTTCCTGGGTTTGAGCCTGGGTGAGGTCTTCTTGAATATCGAGCACGTTCTGGCTGGTGGTGACACCGAGTTTGAGGCGTTTTTCTTCAGCTGCGACGTTGGCTTCCTGTAGGATACGCGCTTGTCGGGTGCTTTCGACAAGGATTTGGCWGGATACGACANSGYGMWMGRMSTTKMKYMCNNCKRGCMTNGCATNYKGYTRRKSKWWKKWCARSCNGCKSTWGTKGTTGACGTTTGATGAGCTTCGAACGAGTGTAGGCGCCACGGGCGGTTCGGTTGCCGATAGGGATGGAGCCTTGTACGCCTATGACCCAGTTGCGCCCGTCTTTATCGCGGATACCCCCGGGTAAGTCGTTGAAGCTGAGCTGGCGAGAATTCTGGTTGTAGGACAGGGTGGCATCGATTTGGGGCAGTAGTTCGTTCCGGGTGCGTGTTTTGTCCAAGTCGGCGTTTTCAATCTGTAATTCTGCAGCGTGGATTTCGGGTCGGTTTTTCAGGGCGCGGTCGATGCTCAGGTTCAGATCCCAGTCGTATTCGGTGGAACCGGGGCGTTCGGTGGGCACGATGGATTTTGCGGAGAATATCCTGCCGTCCTGGAGTCCGATGAGGCTTTTGAGCAGGTCTTCGGAATCGAGTATCTGGGTGCGGGCCACGATGAGATCGCTTTGGCGGGTCGCGGCACCTGCTTTGGCCTGGAGAACTTCGATGGCGGCGGCGGTACCGATGTTGAGCCGTTGTTCGTTGATGTGCACCAGGCGCATGGCGTTGTCCAGGGCTTCCTGGCGTACTTGAAGGTTATCGACGGCACCGACAAGATCCCAGTAGGCCTTGATGACTTGGCCTACGGTGGTGAGCAGGGTCTGGCGAATTTGGGTCAGGGAGATGAGTTGGCTGTTTTGAGCCGTCCGRATGCGYACCAGATTGACYTTRCTGCCGCGACCGCGCAGGATGGGCTGKGTGAGGGTGGTGGTAATYCCGCCYGTATAGCTGGGGATCTGTTGAAAGGTATTGGGATCGGTGGTGAACGTTCCTTTTTCCCGGTTAGAGACCAGTTCRATAGTGTATTGAGTACCCCATTCCCATTTGCCGGCGAGTTGAAGCTGGTAGTCCGTAATTGTGTTTTCGATGTCGAAGGTCAATCCGCCGAAAAGCGCCTGGGTTGGGCTTGGCGGGGTAACGGAATCGATTTGTTGGAACCTGCCGCTGAGGACGGGGTCGAATTCGCCTCGGGCGGAGAGAGTGTCGGAATTTGCCAAGAGTGCTTCGTATCCAATGATGAGAATATCCTGGTTTCCCTGCAGGGCCATGAGCACGCATTCGTCCAGGGTGAGTCGGAGTTGTTCGCCTACGAGTCGTTGGACGACTTCTTGGCCCAGAGTTTCCAGGTCATGAAGGTCGATTTTAATTCGCTCGAAGATATTGATTTCATCCAGATCGATATCCTTTGGATCGGTTTGATTTTGTGCCAGGATGATGGGGGCCGATTTTTCAGTGGAGGAAGGTTCGGGGTTGGGAGCTGCCGCAACAGCATTGGTAAGTAAAAGGAAGGGCAGTATGAGGGAGTATTTWGACATGTATCATTCCTTTTGCCAAGTAAACGTATACTTCGATTAAATTATTACTGATTTATATCTTTTTGACGCTTGAATATCAACAATAGTTTCGTTTGTGATGGAGCGTTATTCAAAAGGTGCTTGTTTGACGATGGTTTGTTCTCTGCCGGGGCCAACGCTAACGAGGGAAACGGGGGCACCGGTAAGTTCTTCAATGCGATTTATGTAATTCTGCGCCGCTTGGGGCAGTTCTTCCCAGGTGGTGCATTGGGAAATATCGGTACTCCATCCCGGGAGTTCTTCGTAGATGGGTTTGGCGGCCTGCATCTGATCCAGGCGCGTGGGAAATTCGATTGTTTCGGTGCCGTTTATATCGTAGGCGGTGCAGATTTTTATCTTTTCGAAGGCGCCGAGTACGTCTGATTTGGTGAGGACAAATTGGGTGATGCCACAGATTTTGACGGCACGGCGGAGTTGGACCATATCGAGCCAGCCGCAACGRCGGGGRCGTCCGGTGGTGGCRCCGAATTCGTTMCCGGCTTTRCGSAGGGCTTCGCCKGTATCGCAGGTMAGTTCGGTGGGCAGGGGGCCYTCGCCGACGCGGGTGGTGTAGGCTTTTATGATACCGATGGTGCCGTCGATGGTGCCGGGGGCGATGCCTGCGCCGGAGAARACRCCGCCKGCCATGGTGGTGGAGCTGGTGACGTAGGGGAAGGTGCCGTGATCGATGTCGAGCATGGCGCCCTGGGCCCCTTCAAATACGATATTCAGTTTTTCGTCCTGGGCTTTGTGGATGATGTTGACGGTGTCTCCGGCGAATTGACGGAGCTGGTCGGCGTATTCTGTGTATTCATTGTAGATATCATCGATGGACAGGGGATCGAGTCCAAAGGTTTTCGTGATGATGGCGTTTTTGTATTCGAGTACACTGGTCAGTTTTTCTTTGAAAATGGCGGGGTCCAGGAGATCGCCGAATCGAATGCCCATGCGGTCGGCTTTGTCTGCGTAGGCTGGGCCTATGCCGCGATTGGTAGTACCGATTTTGTTTTTTCCTCGGAAGGTTTCCTGGGCGCCGTCGATGACTTTATGGTAGGGCATGATAACGTGGGCGGCTTCGGATATGTGGAGGCGTCCGGTGACTTCGCAATTGGCTTTTTTCAGATCCGCCAGTTCAACGAGGAGGACGGCGGGATCGAGGACGGTGCCGTTGCCGATGATGCAGGTGGTGGTGTCGTGGAGTATGCCGCAGGGGATGAGGTGAAGGACGGTTTCTTTGCCGTTAACGACGACGGTATGTCCTGCGTTGTTGCCGCCTTGGTAACGCACGACCATGTCGGCGTCTTTGGTAAGGAAGTCGACGGTTTTGCCTTTACCTTCGTCGCCCCATTGCATACCTATGATGATGTAGCCGGGCATGGATTACTCCGAGTTGCCTATTGGTTTATGAAGGGTGGATTGGGATCACTATTCGGTTTGTTCATTTGCATCTCGCGTACTTGTTCCATACGCACGCCGAATACCCGCTCCAGTTCTGTGACGGCTTCGTCCAGATTCGCTGATTCGCTTTCGCTGCGATTACCTTCGGTCATGTCTTTCAGCATGATGAGGGTATCGATGAGGGATCGGGCCATGTCCAGATCGACCATGACTTCCTGGCCTTCCTGCTCCGACATGAGCCCTAGGGCCATAACGGTTTGGGCTGCCAGTCCGGATACATGGTATTCAAAAGGAGATAGCTGCTGCTCCGGCGGCAGTTCTTCTTCGGATTCGGGTTCCGTTGTTTCCTGTTCCCGTTCTTTTTCAACTTGGGCTTTCCAGCCTTCGTCGATATGAATGATTGGATCTTGATCGTCGGACATAGTTGCCCTTTCTGCTATAGCACAGCCAACCTGTTTTCACACAGAACCGGCCCCCGTATGAGGGCCGGATCGATATTTCAGGATACATGCATCCCTACGCGCCTTGTGTATATAACGGGCGCGAAAAGATGACAGCGTAAATCGGTCTTATTTGTTCTTGTGCCGATTGGCGCGACGTTTTTTCTTGCGTTTATGCTTTGCAATTTTTGCTTTTCTTACTTTTCTACCACCAGCCAATGAACAATCCTCCAGTTAAGCTTTAAGTTATGCGTAGATTAGACCAGCCAGTGTTCATCCGGCATGGTGTAATCCCAAACTTCGGTTTCATTAAAATAGAGTGCAATTTCACGTTTCGCGGTATCGACAGAGTCGGACGCGTGAACGATATTATTCTGCATGCTTAGTCCCAGGTCGCCTCGGATGGTGCCTACGTCGGCGTTGAGGCAGTTGGTAGCGCCGTTCATTTTACGGACGGTATCCACGGCTCCGTTACCTTCCCATACCATCTGTACGGTGGGGCCGGAGGTGATGAAGTCTACCAGTTCGCCGAAGAAGGGTTTGTCGGCGTGTTCTTCGTAGTGTGTCTTCGCCAGTTCGGCGGTCATGATTTGAAGTTTAAGGGCTACCAACTTGAGGCCTTTGGCTTCGAAGCGTTGGATAAGTTCACCTACCAGGCGACGTCCTACGCCGTCGGGTTTAGCCATTACAAAAGTTCTTTCTGCCACGTCTTTATTTCCTTCGTATGTATTGGATCGTCTTTCGAGGGCACACGTTCCCCTGTATTTGGTACCATGGGAGGAGTGCAGCGAAAGCGGTTTATGTCCGTTTTCAACACTAACAACGGAAACTATAGCAAATTTAAGAAATCGGGTGCAAATCCGCGTCGCCTCCCATATTTGCGAAATTGATGGGCAGGGCGCGGAGAAGTGATGAAGGATATTAGCGTTTTGGATGGGCCATGCAGTTAACGACTACACAGGAAGATTTGATCCGGGCATTCCTTAAAGAAAGCGGTGTCACGGTTCAGCATTTACCGTCGGCGGCGCGGGATCAGGTGCTGGCGCAGCTCCGACAGGGTATTCGGAAAGAGATTCAGGCTGCGTTTCGGGAGGGGGACCTGTCTGAGGATCGGTTAAGAGGAATATTTTCACGGTTGCAGGTATCGTCGAATGGATGGCAGGAGCCGAGAGAGCCTGCTGTGGAGCAGGTTCGACAGAGGACGCGTCGGGAGCCGCCCAAGGTTGAGGTGGAGGAAGATGCGGATATCGTGCTGCTTGGGGTGTGTGATTACTGGGCGGAACGGTGGGGGTTGTATACGCATCATGTACGGATATTTTTTTGTATGATGGGGGCGTTGACGGGGCCGGTGGCGATTCTGGTGTATCTGGGTGGGTATGCGGAATGGCGAAATCGGAAACGGCGCGGAGGGGTGAAGTGGATGGAGGCGTTGCGTCCCTTCGGGATCACGTCGCTGGTGTGTGCGTTTATTTTTGCCGGAGGTAAACTTTCGTTGGCGATGATGCAGTGGGTGTATGCCGGGTTTTATCAGAAGACGTTGTTGTTATCCGAATGGGGCGCGCTGGAAAGCGGTCAGGGTGTGATGGTTATGGGGGCGATACTAATGTTGGGACCGTTGGCGGCGCTGGGTGGTTTACCTGTTGAAGCGGAATGGAAGAATCGGATTCAAGTCGGGGTGCGGGTGGGACTGTATGGGTATGGGCTCTTGGTGGCGATACATATCGCGTATGCGTTGACGGGGTTTTTACTGAGAGTGGCGGATAGGTTGGCGGTGTAGGGGGTGGATACCTGTGTCACAATGATTTTTTATCCGCAGATTACGCTGATGGCACAGATGGTTTTCGAACCGCAGATTTTGGAAATTTTGGGGATTTAGTTTAACCATCCCTGATTATGAATATTTTCTTGGGTGAAGTTGTATAGTTGGTATTCTTATTTTTTACCGCTTTTTGAACCACAGATTACACTGATTTACACAGATTTGGATTTGTAGTTTTTTTGATTGTTAAGGAGCTCAAATTGTCTAGTACGAATAAAGAACTATTCACTCGTGGCCAACTAATTTTCTTTTCCAAAATACTACCTATTTTGGCTTTTCTCCTCGGGGTTATGACTGTGGGTCAAGGGATCCAGAATACAAACAATGCCAAAGCGAGTGATGATTGGCCATCTGTAAGTGGAGAGATAATTTATTCGCAAATTAAGTCACACTCTTCAGGCGGTATGAAAAACTTAAGTACTTCCCAGCATGCTGTGATTAAATACAGATACAAGGTTGCTAATAAAGCATACATAGGTAATCGAACGGCTTTCGGTGCTTCCGATTCGTCCAATGCCAATGATTTAATCATCCGCTATCCAGAGAAAAAACCTGCTACGATCTATTATAAACCAGAATCACCAGGTGTATCGGTATTGGAGCCAGGGTCAAACTCCGACACTAAAGACCAAGTGATATTAGGGCTTGCATTCATGCTACTCGGAATTGCCATGCTGTTTATTGTACCTCGTTTCCTAACAGGATTAACCAATCTAGTGAATTCTTAACAAAGAAAGTAACGTGTATGAAAGCAGTAAATGCGAAATTATCTGTGTATCCACGGTGTAGCCGCTGGAGCCCCTTGCGGGTCGGGCAGGTGGGTCGCTGTATTGCGATTCTCTTGATTCGTTTCATACAGCCAAACGGGAATTCGGTATATAGAGGGCCTGGATTGGGAGCCCCTGTAGAAACGATTTTTTATCCGCAGATTACGCTGATGGCGCAGATTTTTTTTGGACCGCAGATTTCGGGAATTTAGGGAATTGACTTAACCGTCGCTGGGTAAGAATATTTTCTTGGGTGAAGTTGTATAGTTGGTATTCTTATTTTTTACCTTTTTTTGAACCACAGATTACACTGATTTACACAGATTTGGATTTGTAGTTTTTTGATTAAATAGAAATATTTGTTCCGGATTCTTTGTGATAGCAAGTTCCTGAATTCCCAAAATCTGTGGTTAAAAAATCTGTGTATATCTGTGTAATCTGTGGATTAAGGCGGTTTGGTTGTTGTGAGAGGAGCCCCTAGCGGGTCGGGCGGGTGAAACACCCCCTGAACCTATTCCCCCTCGAGGGGGGAATGGTCTTTTTTCAATTTCCTGAATTCCCAAAATCTGTGGTTGAAGGCGGTTTGGTTGTTGCGAGAGGAGACTCGTTCCGGGTCATGTAGGTGCCTGGGTCGGGAGATAAGATGAGAAGGTCGGCTCCGGCGGAGTTGCTAAGATAGCACTCCATTGGAGCTTGGAAATCCATAGTGGATAACGTCCAAAGAGGAGACCGACCATGAATGAGTATAGCACAGTGATTGGGATGGATTTAGGGGACAAGGTTAATTATTTT
>NVWG01000122.1 GCA_002746185.1 Candidatus Hydrogenedentota bacterium | reverse complement strand
TTCGCTCTTTTTCTTGTTTTTACCTATATTTCCCTTTGTTTGAAGATGCGAAAGCATCCATCGATTTTCCAAATAGAATGTAAGTTGAAATTGGTTGATTGGGAGTTTTACCATAGTTCTATGAGCTGCTCAAAATTTCAGGACACCATGAAGGCGTATCATGCCTCAGACGGGATGTCGATTTACGATCACACCCAACAGTCCGCCATGCTTATCGTGTTCCTTAAATCTATCGGATGTCCGTTTTGCCAGCGTACAGTTCAAGAGCTCGTACCGCAGCGCCGATCCTTGGAACAAAGCGGTGTACGCCTTCTGTTTGTACACATGGGTACGCCCGATCAGGGTAAGAAAATGTTGGAAGAAAATGGGATGGAACGGCCGCTTCATGTAAGTGACCCAGATCAAAGACTTTACCAATTGTTTGAGCTTCAACGCAGCTTCGCAAGACAGATATTCTCGCCGCGTGTTTGGGTCAATAAGGCCAAACTATATTTTACCAAAAGTGTAAAAGTAAACGAAGCCGCAGGTGACATTAACCAGATGCCCGGCGCGTTTCTTGTACATAAGGGCGTTGTGGAACGTGGTTACCGCCACAAATACATCTCCGACCGCCCTGATTACTTCGCCCTGGCCGATAGCGATGGAAATACCGATCCGCCCACACCTTCCTTGGGACGTTAACAGGCTCTTTCTTTTAATTCACCTCGGTCTTGCCAATATTATTCTTTACTCGCTTGGTTACGACGGATACGGTTCACCAATTTCAGATCAGCCCGGCGGATTCTGGCCGAGAATTTTACGTACCAGCTTGATCGTGTTACTTCGCAGCGCACGAGGAACGCTTTCGTGTGTCACGGCCATTTTTTCTACATGCTGCTGTATGCGTGGAGATTTATGATCCAGGGCATCCAACGCATTCAGCGCGAAGAGAGTCTGATACACGCCGTGCCCACTCAAATTTGCATGGGCGAAGAGTACATCCAGTGCCGGGTCCAGATCAGCGGGCTCCCCGAATCGCCCCAAGGTCTGGGCAGCAGTAATGCGGGCGCTGGGCGWCACGTCGGTCAAGAGCGGTCGAAGATCCGTAAGACTGTTCTTCACTGCATCGGATCCGGTCATGTAGATCCCTAACATCGCCCAATAACGAATAGCGGGATCGTCGTTCTTCAAATGTGTTTGTAATGCTGACACGTTATTCGCGTCGCGCTTTGATGCCAGTAAAGCAACCTGGTGAACAGCCTGTAAATCATAAGCATCACGATCCTGTGCCAAGGTGTACGGCGCGACATCGCCTCGCCTTTCTTGCCAATCAGGTTCAGGCATGAACCCCAAGTCTCGAATTTCCATCAGGTGCGCATCCAATACGCCGCGTAATTCATTGATCACACCGCCATGCTTTTGCGAATCAATGAGGTTGTGTATCGTATGCGGGTCAGCCTCCAGGTCATACAGCTCTTCCCGAGGTTTCGTTTCCCAGAAATACGTTTGGGGTGGTGTTAATTTCCCTGCCACATACAAGTCATGCCATACCCGCGTGGTGGGTGTTTGGAACATGTACTCCACATGCTGTCCATACGGCAGATGAGGCATATAATTGCGGATGTACTGGTATCGATCATTACGCACCGTTCGGACGAGGTCGTAGCGCTCATCCATACGGTCGCGAAAGCCAAACATGTAAGGTCGTGGCTTCGTTTCATACGACCCCATGTAGGCGTGACCTTGAATATACTCGGGTGGCTTGATTCCCGCCAGACTAAGTAATGTGGGAGCCAGATCGATAAAACCCACCAGTCGATCCGACGTGCCGCCTACGACATATTCTTTGGGTGCCAGGTGCTTCCACTTCTCCGGTATGTGGACGATCAACGGTACATGCAGTCCGGAATGAAAAGGCCAGCGTTTACTGCGTGGCATGCCTGCACCGTGGTCGCCGTAGTAGAATATGATGGTGTCATCCGTCAGCCCTGCCTCCTCCAGTTCACTAAGGAGTTTTCCAGCCTGCATATCCATGGCAGTCATCTTGTCATAGTATTGCGCCCAGTCTCGGCGTACTTCAGGGGTGTCCGGGTGATAGGGCGGGAGAGGCACTTTGGCTGGGTCGTGTATGGGAGTATGAGGACGCTTCCGTACCTGGCTTTCATGGGTTATTCCTAAATTGAAGATCGCGAAGAACGGCTGTCCTTCAGCCCGGTTCTTCCAGTGCGCTTTGCGCGATGATTCGTCCCATACCTTCCCGGGCTTTACAAGGTTGTAGTCTTCCTTGGGATTGTTCGTGCAATAGTAGCCTGCCTCCCGGAGGTACTGGGGATACATGCGTATAGATTCGGGTAGATTCACGAGACTGCGCATGTTGTGGGTGCCGATGGAGTAGGGGTACATACCCGTGATAATGGCTGAGCGTGCTGGCGCGCAGACTGGCGCGGTGGACCATGCATTCAGATAGCGCATGCCGCGAGAAGACAGTTTGTCCAGATTGGGTGTGGTGGCATAGGCATCGCCATACGCACCCAGATGCGGTCCGTTGTCCTCGCTTGTGAGCCACAAAATGTTTGGGTGATCAGCACTATGAGCAGCTATTGAAAAGGTGGACGCAAAAATCGAAAGCAGCAATATTCGTGTAATCCATGGGGAAATCACGTTATGGTGATTGGATTTTATCATGAGCCGGATGCCTCTCTTAGAGTAATGGGTTGAGCAGCCAGTTTAGTGACTTGAACAACCGAAAAGTCCATCGTTTTTTTGACCAATTATCCTTATCTGGAATAGGGCCAAGAGATTTTCTGGATTGAGGATTCGTATTTACAGCCAGCGGATTTGGAGATATATTCTTATCAACTTCAAACGTGGTCGTGCTTGCGATGGGCCACAGGTGGAGCGGCAATCGTGATGAAATACGTTCCGCTGTGCGATTCGCTTTGCTCAGCGGAAAGGTGCGCCATCCCACTTGCCAGCTATTGCGTGGAGCCATATCATTCTGAATAGATGCCTCCAATTCTGCCGCGAATCGCTCGTCCTCTATGAGGATTCCCAATTCCGTATTCAAGTGCATGGAGCGGGGATCAAAGTTAAAAGAGCCTACATAGGCAAGGCGGGAATCGACTACCAATACCTTGGCATGAATGGACAGGTAAGGTCGGAGGCGTTCCCGAGATGAAGTCACCAATCCCAGCGAGTCGATATTCGGCACATAACGATGCAGGTCTTCCGGTTCGGGTTTAAATTCATATACCTGGAAGCCCAGCCTCAGCACGTTTGGGCGATGTCGGAAAGCACCTGAATACGTCATCATGTTTCCAGTAGAGGCATAGCTGTTGGTGGAAACGTGGATTGCCAGTTCCGGGTCCGCGTCGGTCAGCCGTTTAAAGAACCGACGACTCCGGCGATCCATTATCATGTAGGTGGACTGCATATAGATGGTCTTGTCGGCACGTTGGAGGACATCCATAAGCATGGAAGTAGATTCTCCACCGCCCCACAGCGACATGAGCCCGGTACTGTTATTTTTCCCCGGTGCGTCCGCTACTATTTCCGCGTGGTGTACGGGATAGAGCCGGGCGGTATAGGCTTCAGCAAGTTCAGAGGGATTTTCCAAGGCCTTAAACAGGGAGAGATATTCTGGAGAGGAATATTCGGATAAATCAAAAACCCATGATGATGCCAACCCCTCCTCGACATAAGCGCGTACATCCACCAAATCCATGAGGGGCACGGAGCGATCATACTTCCAAAAATCATCGAAAGAGGTATTCACTTTATCCACCAACGGTCCACGCAGCAGTACATCTCGATCCCGGTAATTTCGATCCGATCCTTGATTGAAATAGTGATTGGATAGGTTGCGTCCGCTGATGAGGGCGGTGTGGTTATCCGCAATGACTGCTTTGTTGTGCATGCGTTGATTGCGATTACGGAATAAGGCTGCCGCGTGAAACAACGTGTACCCTCGGCTGGTGTTCAGTCGATTCGCGGGCGGGCGATAACGTCGTATTTCCAGGTTAGGGTGGGCCTGAGCCAGGGTGGCATAGGTGTCCATATCCCTCCCCGGCGAAAAGTGATCCATGAGAAATCGTACTCGAACGCCGCGTCGTGCTGCTTCGATGCATGCGTTCATAATGAGATGACCGCATTCATCGTCTTCCCAGATAAACGTCTGGATGTCGAGAGTATGCTGGGCAGATTGAATGAGATGAAGGCGGATAAGCAGCGCATCCTGTCCATCTTCAATGAGGGCTACACGATTGGGCAGCGTTGTAGTTTCAGAGGATTTCTCCACTTCGGGTGATCCGTATGCCCATGTCCCGCAAATGCAAAGGCATACCACCGTGAGTACACTATATTGATCGAATTTCCTCAAGAGTCCCCCTTTTGGTTTTCCCGTTCAGAATAGGGTAGCTTAATGTCCGGTTGCAACCTAATGTGGAGAGAAGAATGATACCGGAGGCACTGGAAGTWTTTATTGCCGCGCATCATCGATACCCACTTCTTCTACTGGGCCCGACGTTGCCTGAAATGCCTCTATAGATATAACTGGGATGTTGCGCTGACGGTTATATCGCTCGGTCATGGCTTTCAGGAAGGTGTGCTGGGAAACAATAGKGTACGAATTKGYGCATGATAGAAAAGGCCTTATTTTATTGGGAAATTTATCGTTGTGTCAGGGTCTGGAGACCAGGCACCGCCCTACAGGGCCCCCCAATAGCTTTCACATAAAAACTATCCTCCACATTCYGGGGCATGGGCRTCYYGCCCATGGATCAAATAAAATCATAGGCGGAACGCCTATGTTCGAAAATCCGTACCCAAACTCCAATTCACAAGAACATCGTCGCGAGATAAAACACAGCGGGGGTGACTGTGCAGTAAAACACCCCCCTTGATCCCCCCTCGAGGGGGGAATAGCTTGGGGTACGAACCGGGTAGATAGGTAACAGAATAAACCGACGACATAGGTAACACATTATGATAAAGCCGTAGAGGGTACAAACCGATGACATAGGTAACACATTATKAAAAATCCCTTATCAGGCTAATTTACGATTGGGTATTGACAAATCCCTCATGCATTGATAGTCTATGTATAGAGAGCTTAGGTATAACGCAAAAAAGGATGGTTACTATGGATCCCAAATTACTCACGGGCACGGTGGAGATGCTTATTCTCCAGATTGTGCTGAAAGAACCCACGTATGGATACAGCATCACGCAGGAGGTGTTGGAGCGATCCAAGGGGTATTTCCAGCTGAAGGAGGGCAGCCTCTATCCGGCGCTGCATCGGCTGGAGCGGGAGCGTCTCCTGGAATCGTATTGGGAACGAGCCGAGTCGGGGCGGCGGCGAAAGTATTATCGGATTACCCCGGCTGGAAAAAAGTCCCTGGAAGTGAAACGGGGTGACTGGCAAGAATTCACGGTAGGGGTGAACGGCGTGCTGGGGGCTTCTGCCAATGTCGTGGCGTGACGAGGCGGAACAGGGACTGCCGTCGCCCAGACGCAACGAGCCGGGACATTTGCGGCAGGATATTCTGGATGAGCTGGCGGATCATCTGGCGTTCGCGGCGGAGCGTGAGCGGGATCGCGGGGCGAAGACGGATGCAGAAATCAGACAACGGGTACTGGAACACTTCGGCAATCCGATGACGATTGCACGAAAACTTTGGTTCGATGCCATGAAGGAGACGATTATGCGTGATTGGATACAGACGATAGTCATTGGGATCATGTGTGTAGCTGTGGTGGGGTTCATGACGCTGGTGTACAAGCAAATGCAAACCACCAGCAACGCGATGCTTTCCGCGTTGAATGACAGGCCTACCTTGGCGGAAGATCTGTATCCGTCCATAGAAGTTCATTTGCATCAAGGGTCTATCGATGGTCCGCCTGTAGAAGGGGTGGAAGTTTCGATTCAAGGGCAAATGTTCTCAGAAACGTTCCAGACCTTTCATGAAATTACAGACTCAGAGGGGCTATTTTCGTTTGGTCCAGTACGCCCTGGAAGCTACCATATTCGTTTTCGCGATATAGAAAGCAACATGCGGATGGAAATAAAGGAAGTCTTGTTTTCAGGTGAGGGTAAGAAAGTTCTTCATATTACTGTACCGAGCGATGCTGACAGGAAGCCAATAAGCGTGGATGTACCTATCCCTGAATTTATTGACTATTCGTATCAGCGAATCCTACTGAAGATGACGGAAAAGTGGACGTCAAGTGTCTACTTATGGACACGAGATTCGTGGGTAATGACTGGAAGGGAAGGATTATACTTTACGGGCTCTTCTCTCATAGTTCATGGTCAAGGCTCCCAGAAAATTAGACTAGATGGCTTTGGTGATATGTATGCACAATTTTCTTACAGTCCGGCTGAATTAGTTGAATTCGTCATAGCTGATGAAATTACCTTTAGTCATCCACAAGGGTTATTCCAAAAAATTCTAGGAGGTAATGAAAGGGAATATTTTCGTAAATTGGGTGGGAATAATTTAAATGGGAAATTTTTGATAACGACAGAAAAAGATACAGAAAGTTTTGATGATTCAAAGGCACTATATTTAACTTTCAAGGATTGGGCAATGACGAAACAGTATAATTCTGGTGATAAGATTATAGTTGAATTGCCAGAACCTTTTCTGAATGCCTATGCAATTTCTAGCTTGTGTCATTGGAATCAGAAAAATACGGATCAAACACTTCCTGAAGATACCCTCTATATATTATCAACTCAGAATACGGGCTATGTGTTGAAGGATACATACGAGTTGCCTTGGTCGTCACGGATTTTTAATATGTNCNNYGAWARTGANMRSTRKSYRYWWYWWSSAYANATSKSWKKCTMMNCRWTTRAYGANAGGCACGGTGTTTTTTTTCATTTGCCTGATGTATTTGAAGAGGTATCAGAGTCTTCAATAATGAAATTGTTTTTGGCTCTCAATTTTCGTCAAATTCGTGATATGAATAATACTTTAAATGCATATTGGGCTTATGACTTTGATGATAAAGTTGAAAAACGAATTTCTCGGGAACCTATAAAGTTGAGCAAACAGCCATTCTGGGAATTGGATATGAAAGATGTACCGGAAAGACCACCCGCAAAATATCCAACAGCTATGCGTCTGCAAACTTTTCAGATAAAAATATCCTCAGTACCCAAGTCGCCAGATGAAGTGCAATCGCCCAGTGGATTTGTTATTAAATGGGAAAGTGCAGAAAATAATGAGGCTGATATTATTCATGGAAATCATCCGAAAGGTAGATTTCCTTCACCGTTTATTGCTGTTATGCAGCCTATTGAAGAAGCTATGGCTGAGCGGGAAAAGATGTTGATGAATTCTGGGGTTTGAAAAGCTTTGTAATTTGAATCTTCTGGAGGGTGTTGGATTGTAGTGTAGGTTTTGAACATAGGCATTCTGCCTATGATTTCACCTTACTCATGGGCGAGACGCCCATGCCCCGTTTTGTGGAGGACAGTCATCGCGCTTTGGTGGTGGGAGTCTCTGCACGACGAGAATAATTTCCTGAATTCCCGAAATCTGCGGTTCAAAATACCCATGGTGTGTGGTAGGTTTTTCTGCCTCAGTCGGGCACATAAAAACCGCCCTCCCGATTTTCTCGGGAGGGCGGTTTTTTATGTATGGATATTGGCTTTTCGGTTAGGCTTTGCTGGTTTTGTAGCTGCCTAGTTTACCTAGCTTGAAGCCGTTTTTGTATTTACGCATGACGTGTTTGTTGGCTTTTTTGTTGTTGGTGACCTTCATGTTTTTAGCGTCCCATTCCAGTTTTTGGCCGGGGAATCGCAGGGACAGGTTGCCCATGACTACCCATTCGGTGAAGGGGCCGGAGTAGTCGAAGCTGGAGCCGGGTTGGATTCCTGTCTTGATGGCGGTGAGCCATTCGGCGTAGGGGGTGCGCCATTTGTCTTCGATTTGGACGCGTTCGATGGTCTGCTCAGGCCGCTTGAAATTTTTCATGCGGGAATCGGGGAGGAGGCGTGCGTTGTCGCCGTAGGTGTCGCAGGTTGCGTAGCCGTCTGAACCGACGAACAAGGTGCCGTTATCGCCTTCGCCAATGAGRTCGCCTTTTGGGATGTCTTTTGGACGGGGGGGCATGTTGCCGCCGTCGTACCAATAGAGTTCCACGGGMGGCTGATCGCCTCGGGCAGGAAATTCATATTTGATAACGCTTTTGTTAGGGAAGGTTTCGTCGTTGTTCCCTTCAACAGAAATGAGTTCCACACTGGTGGGTCCCACGGAGCTGAGGTTCAGTGCCCAGTTGGTGGGGTCGGCGATGTGGCAGGCCATGTCGCCCAGAGCACCTGCGCCGTAATCCCACCAGCCGCGCCAGTTGAAGGGCAGGTATTTTCGGTTGTAGGGGCGGTGTGGAGCCGGACCCTGCCACAGATCCCAATCGAAGGTGTCGGGTACAGGATGGGACGTTTTGGGTCGGGGGATGCCTTGAGGCCATACGGGACGGTTTGTCCAGATGTGTACTTCCTTCACGTCGCCAATGGCACCGCTCCAGATGAGTTCGCACATGTCGCGTACGCCATTCCAACTGTGTCCCTGGTTCCCCATTTGGGTGACCACGCCAGTTTCCCGAGCGGTAAGGGTGAGGTGGCGCGCTTCACCGATGCTGTGGGTCAACGGTTTTTGCACATATACGTGCTTGCCCTGGCGCATGGCATAGTCGGCGGCGTAGGCGTGGAAATGGTCGGGCGTGGAGATAGTTACCGCGTCGATTTCTGGGTGTTTGTCCAGCATATCGCGAAAATCGAAGTAGCGTTCTGCTTTTGGTAAAAATTCGAAGGTTTTGGCGGCTCGTTTCCAGTCTGCGTCACACAAGGCAACGACATTTTCCGTCTCGCCGCAGCCGTTGATATCGGTAAATCCTTTACCACCGGCACCTATAGCGGCCACATTCAGCTTGGAATTGGCCGAAACGTACCGGGCATTGGGGTTGTGGAAGGGTTTTCTGATTTGGGAGGCGGCAACAGCAGCAGCACCGCCTTTCAGGAATGATCTACGGGTAATCTTGTTCGCCATGTGCTTTTCCTTGGTTGTAAAAGTGGGTATTTATGATTGTCGGGCGCAAATTGCGCTTCTTCGAAGGATAACGCAAAAAGGGGGGAGGATCAACGTCTTTTTACGAAGGCTTGAGGCTTGGGCGGTGTACGGTACGCAACGTGCGTATACGTCACAGGTTACGCCCTCTGAATAAGGGCACCTAAGATTGAAAAAAAAAGCGATAATGTGTATCATAACGGGCTTGGAATCGACCCTGTGTTCGGAGCCGATTCCACGTTGTAATGCGGGGCTGCCTCTGCAACATTTTTCGATGCCATAGACGTATTGATGGCGGCGCGAGATTCAATTGTATGACTATCTATATGGAGCCGATTGAACATCTTATGTCTGTAAACAGTAATCAGCATTCACCTATTGGGTATTGGCAGGGCGATGGTCAATCGGCAGCGGTGGATTCTTCATCCCAAGCCCATTTGCTTCACGATGTGGCTCAGGGTCTTTTTGTGGTAGCAGACGATGCAGGATACGGTCTGGTACCGGGCGGGGATGGTGCCCTGGTTACTTCCGATGCAGGGCAGCCTGTGTTGGGTCATATTCCTGCGTGTCACCTGGATTCTTTAGGTGATGCTTCTTTTTGTCGCGATCACGGTATTCGGTATCCCTATGTGGCAGGCGCCATGGCGAATGGGATTGCCTCGGTSGAATTRGTKGAGGCYATGGCWCRAGGCGGYATGACAGGMTTCTTCGGTGCKGCMGGGCTTCCGGTATCSCRKGTGGCGGATGCGGTGTCGCGCCTGAAATCTTCGCTGGGCGATCTGCCCTTTGGTGTAAATGTAATTCATTCCCCTAATGACCCCGTAGTGGAAATGGGGGTGGTCAATCTACTGTTGGATGAGGGCGTACATCTTGTAGAGGCTTCCGCTTTTCTGAAACTGACCCCGCCCGTGGTGAAATACCGGGTGAAGGGGATTCATCGCAACGACGATGGCGAGATAGTTGCTCCGAACAAGATTATTGCAAAAGTATCCCGGGAAGAATTGGCAGAACGATTTTTTTCGCCTCYGCCGGAAAAGCTGCTGGCGAAGCTGGTGGAGTCCGGCGATCTGACTTCGGACGAAGCGGAGTTAGCGAAGCATATTCCCATGGCTCAGGATATTACTGCCGAGGCGGATTCGGGCGGTCACACGGATCATCGTCCGGCGTTGGCATTGCTGCCTACGTTGTTGTCCCTGCGGAATCGYATGCAGGCGGAGCATGGCTATAACATGCCGCTGCGTGTAGGGTTGGCGGGAGGTATCTCCACTCCGGSATCGGCRGCGGCGGCRTTYGCTATGGGTGCGGCGTATATCATGACYGGWTCGGTKAATCAGGCGTGTGTGGAGTCGGGCACGTCGGATACGGTGCGGGACATGCTGGCGGAAACGCGTCAGGCGGATGTGGCTCGGGCTCCGGCGGCGGACATGTTTGAGATGGGTGTGACGGTGCAGGTGCTGAAGCGAGGAACCATGTTTTCCATGCGAGGCGGCAAGTTGTATGAGTTGTATCGGGCTTGCGGGAGTCTGGACGAAATCCCCCCTGCAGAACGTGCCAAGCTGGAGAAGCAGGTATTTCGTCAGTCGCTGGACGCGGTATGGGAAAGTACACGGACGTTTTTTCTGGAACGGGATCCTCGGCAGGTTGAACGAGCTGAGCGTGATCCGAAGCATAAAATGGCGTTGGTGTTCCGGTGGTATCTGGGGCAGTCGTCCAATTGGGCGAACCAAGGCGTTGAAGATCGGCAGATGGATTATCAAATTTGGTGCGGCCCGGCTATGGGCGCGTTTAACGAGTGGGTACGGGGTTCGTTTTTGGAAGAAACCGCTAATCGGCGTGTAGTCCCGGTGGCGATGAATATTTTATACGGCGCGGCGGTATTACAGCGTGTTTCCATTTTGCATAATATCGGTGTGACGGTACCTTCGGAAGCGGCGGATATTCGTCCTCGTGAGTTTGAGGAAAAAGGCGTGTCGGCAGCATCGAGCCGTTAATTCGATGAGACCAACAACACAGGAGTACCCGCAGTGAGTGAAGCAAAGGGGCAATCATCCAAGGATAACCCGCATCCCATTCGGGAGCCGTTGGCCATTATCGGCATCGGCAGTATGTTTCCTAAAGCGGAAAACCTGGAGCAGTATTGGTCACTTATCAAGAACGGTGTAGATGCTATTACGGACATTCCTGACACCCACTGGAATCCCGATGACTATTATTCTCCTGACCAGAAGAAACCGGATTTTACGTATGGCAAACGGGGCGGCTTTTTGTCTCCGTATTCTTTCGATCCGCTGAAGTATGGTATCCCCCCGAATGTGCTTGAGGCTACGGATACGTCGCAGCTTCTGGGCATGGTGGTGGCGGAACAGGCCATGGAGGATGCGGGGTATGGTCTGGATAAGGAATTCAATCGCGATAAGGTGAGCGTGGTGCTGGGCGTAACGGGTGCGCTGGAACTGGTGGTGCCGTTGGGCGCACGGCTGGGACATCCACAATGGCGTCGCGCTTTGGAAGATGCAGGACTGGACGCGGCGACGGTGGATGATGCGGTGGAGCGGATTGCCGATACGTATGTGGATTGGCAGGAAAACTCGTTTCCGGGTCTGCTGGGCAATGTGGTGGCCGGGCGCATCTCGAAATATTTGAATACAGGCGGAACGAATTGCGTGGTGGATGCGGCGTGTGCCAGTTCGCTGAGCGCGTTGCATCTGGCGGCGTTGGAATTGCAGACGGGCAAGGCCGACATGGCCATTACGGGCGGCGCGGATACCTTCAACGATATTTTTATGTACATGTGTTTCAGCAAGACCCCGGCGCTGTCGCCTACGGGCAATGCCAAGCCGTTTGACAAGAGCGGCGATGGCACCATTTTGGGCGAAGGGCTGGGAATGGTGGTGTTGAAACGTCTGAGCGATGCAGAGCGGGACGGCGATAAAATTTACGCGGTTATCAAAGGTATTGGATCGTCCAGTGATGGTAAGGGTGATGCGATTTATGCACCGTCATCGCCGGGACAGATGAAGGCATTGCGCGCAGCATACGAAGATGCGCAGGTTTCGCCGGATAGCATTGATCTGCTGGAAGCCNACGGCACGGGTACGTTGAAAGGCGATGCGGTGGAGACTGCTGCGTTGAGTGAGGTCTATGGAGATGCGAGTCGCGATGGGTCATGGGTGGCCCTGGGCTCGGTGAAATCGCAGATAGGGCACACGAAATCTTCGGCGGGTGCGGCGGGCATGATCAAGGCCGCGCTGGGCCTGTATCACAAGGTACTGCCGCCTACYATCAAAGTGGATGAACCGTCCGACGCGGTGGCACCGGGAACAACGCCGTTTTATGTGAATACGATCAAGCGTCCCTGGGTGCCTCATGCAACTAATCCCCGACGCGCGGCGGTGAGTGCGTTTGGATTCGGTGGTAGTAACTTCCACATGGTGTTGGAGGAATACGACGGAAAAAAATCGCATGTGGATTGGGACGGGGAAGTGCAGGTGGTTGCCTTTTCCGCACCCGATAGTGCTGGATTGCAAAAAGAGATTAGCGAATTTCCTGCTGATGCGGCATGGCAAGCTATTCGTATTGCCTCAGCTAAATCCCGTGCTTCGTTCGACGCGAAAGAGCCGTGTCGTCTGGTTGTGATTCTGGAACACGGCAAGAGCGACGTGACCAAGATGCTGGACAACGCTTCGGCGCAATTGAACAAACAAGATGCATCAACATGGTCCACACCGGATGGAATTTACTACGGTTCAGGCGCGCCTGACGGGAAAGTGGCGGTGGTATTTCCGGGGCAGGGCGCACAGTACACGGGTATGCTCCGTGATTTGACGTGCCAGTTTCCTGAAATGCTGGATGCACTTTCTTCGGCGAACGATGATTACGATACGGGCGATTCATCGACCCGGTTGTCCGATCTTATTTTTCCTCATCCTACTTTCGATTCGGAATCGGCTAAACGCGATCAGGCTGCATTGACGGCGACCCAAGTGGCACAGCCTGCCTTGGGTGCGGTGAGCATTGGGGCGTATTCGGTGTTGAAGCGATTTGGTGTGGAGGCTGATGCGTTTGCCGGGCATAGTTATGGTGAATTGACGGCCCTGTGCGTTGGCGGCGTGTACGATGCATCGGCGTTGATTCGTGCTTCGCAGAAGCGGGGCGAATTGATGGGTCAGGGCGATGGCGACAAGGGATCCATGGTAGCGGTGCGTGCGGATTTGGGTACCATTGAAAAAGTTATCCAAGATTCCAAGCTGGACGTAATTGTGGCGAACAAGAATACGCCAGAGCAATCGGTGCTGAGTGGTGCCACGTCGGCTATAAATGCGGCGGTTACGGCATTCGGCGAACGTAATATTCCGTGTACGAAACTGACAGTAGCGGCGGCTTTTCATTCGGAACTGGTATCGGATGCGGCGGAACCCTTCACGGCGATGCTGCAGGATTTGGATTTTCAGTCCGCTACCACGCCCGTGTATGCCAACACGACGGCGCAGGTGTATGGGGATAAACCCAAGGCCATGCGTGAGCAGTTGGGTCACCAGTTGGCGCGTCCCGTGGAATTTGTAAATGAAATTGAAGCCATGTACGCCGACGGTGTGCGGACTTTCGTTGAGGCAGGTCCCGGCGGTCGGTTGTCCGGCATGATCAAGGCCATTTTGGGTGATAAAGAGCATGTGACGCTGGCGATGGATGCGTCCAACGGCAAAAAATCGGGTATTGCTGATTTGGGTCGGGTACTGGCTGGATTGGTTGTGCAGGGACGTGACGTGAATTTAGCATTATGGGATGAGCATGTGGTGATCCCCGAGGAAACTATAGACGCGAAACCTCGATTGACGGTAACCATCAGCGGGGCGAATCATCGGTCGCAGAAAGCAGCTTCCAAGCCGAAACGACCTCCTGTGGTGAAGGCACCTGTAGCTCAATCAGTCGCGCCATCGATACCCCATCAACCTGCACCGTCCACGCCAAACGCTTCGGCGGCAGCAAAAATATCAGCGACTCCTTCAACGCCTAATGTGCAGACAACACAGACGGCTGTTCCAGCATCCGCATCCGGCATGGCGGAAATTCTTCGACAGACCCAGGCAAATATCGCGGCACTGCAGCAGATGCAGCAGCAGACCGCGCAACTTCACCAGCAATTCCTACAAGGTCAGGAAGCGGCATCGCAGACATTCCAGAGTCTGCTCCATCAGCAGCAACAGTTATTTACTCAGACGGGCGGCGTGATTCCTTCGGGAGTTTCCATGCCAGCAGGGCAGTCCGTTCCTGTCCCGGCAATTACTCCAGCGCCAGTGTCGGCGCCAGTTGCAGAAAGCCCTTCGTCAGTTTCTATGCCCGAACCTGTTTCTACAACGACTGCCCCGGCTTCAGATGGCACGGTTTCGGTATTGCTAGCCATTGTGGCGGAGAAGACGGGGTATCCGGTGGAAATGCTGGAATTGGAAATGGCGCTGGATGCGGATCTGGGTATTGATTCCATCAAGCGTGTGGAAATTTTGTCGGCAGTGCAAGAGCAGATTCCATCGCTGCCCACTATTGAAGCGGAAGAATTGGGAGCGATCCAGACCCTGGGCGATATTGTTTCGAAGTTGGGTGATGCGTCTGGGGACAGCGGTACGGTTTTGTCGTCAGGAAGTGCATCTGCGCAAGGTGTGGATGTGGAACCTGTGCTGATGCGAATCATTTCAGCGTTAAAAGTGCTTAAAGGGTTGTTGCAGCGATCGTTTCTTTTTTCGCAATAATGCAATGTACGCTATCCCTCGTCATTCCCGCGAAGGCGGGAATCCACCAATCACAACACGATGCCATAACAATGGATTCCCGCCTTCGCGGGAATGACGGTGATTTAATATTGAAGGGGCTGTTGAAGTGAAACAGGTTGCACTTGGTGAATGTTGCAAAATTATTAGTGGTTCTACTCCATCAAGGCGTATAGATGAATATTGGAATGGTCATATTCATTGGTTCACTCCCAAAGATTTGAGCAAGCTAAAATCCAAATACATTCACGGCGCTCCAGAGAAAATAACCAACAAAGGTTTATCAAGTTGTTCTGCAACTATGCTCCCTGCATATTCACTGCTATTAAGCTCAAGAGCCCCTATTGGACATATTGCAATTTCCACAATTGAGTCTTGTACAAACCAAGGATTTAAGTCTTTAGTTCCTAGCAAAGATGTTGATATAGAGTATCTGTACTATGCAATTAAGAAAATTGTCCCACAATTAAAAGATTTAGGAAATGGC
>NVWG01000121.1 GCA_002746185.1 Candidatus Hydrogenedentota bacterium | reverse complement strand
CAGCGACGCATAGGGGTCTTGAAAAATCATCTGGGCGTGGGTGCGCGCCTCGCGCAGTTCACCCGAGGATAGCCCTGCCATGTCTGCGCCATCCAGCTTCACCGAGCCGTCGGTAATGGGTACGAGCCGGAGCAGGGCACGCGCCAGGGTCGATTTCCCGCAGCCCGATTCGCCTACCAGCCCCAGCATATCGCCCCGATTGAGCGTAAACGATACGCCGTCCACGGCCTTGACGGTACCTACGGTTTTCGGAATCAACACGCCTTTACGCACCGGGAAATGAACTTTCAGATCGCACACGTCCAATACGGATTCATTCATAACGTGCCCTCCTGAACGCGCAGACACGCCGTGGCATGATGAGAAGCCACTTCCTGTAATGCCACCTCGCCTGATCGACATGACTCCGCCGCGTGTTCGCATCTTGGGGCAAACGCACACCCTTCGACTCGCTGCGTCAGGTCTGGCGGAAGACCGGGAATGGTGTAGAGTTCCTTGCCGTCTTGGGCCACCGACGGCAGGCTGTCCAGTAGTGCCTGGGTGTAGGGGTGTAGGGGTTTCTGGAATAGATCGACGGCTGTTGCGGACTCCACGATTTTTCCTGCGTACATGACCAGCACCCGGTCGCAGGTGCCCGCCACCACGCCCATGTCGTGGGTGACCAGAATCACCGCCATGCCCAGATCGCGCTGCATGTCTTTAATGAGTYCCAGAATCTGCGCCTGCACGGTTACATCCAGCGCGGTAGTGGGTTCGTCGGCGATAAGGATTTCCGGTTTGGTGATGAGAGCCATGGCAATCATGACACGCTGTCGCATACCGCCGGAAAATTGGTGGGGATATTGACGGAGACGACTCTCCCCGTCTGTGATGCCCACCGCATCGAGCATACGCAGGGCCTCTTTCCAAGCGTCACCCTTGGACATGCCACTGTGGAGTCGGAGGGGTTCGGTGAGCTGGGCACCTACGGTCATATACGGGTTCAACGCCGTCATGGGGTCCTGAAAAATCATGGCGATGCGCTTGCCCCGAATGCCCCGTAATTCGGCAGGAGAACAGGACAGTAGATCGTGGTCGTCGAAACGTGCTGTACCGGATTCCAATTTACCCGGAGGCGAGGGCACGAGTCCCATCAACGCGTAACACGATACAGACTTCCCGGAACCCGACTCGCCTACGATACCCAGCGTCTCGCCGGGCTCCAGGGTATACGACAACCCATCCACGGCACGCACCACGCCTTCGCGGGTGTGAAAGTGAACAGCCAGATTATCGACAGTGAGTAACGGCATATATCAATCCTTGGCCGCTCGGGGGTCGAGAGCATCGCGCAGCCCGTCGCCGAGAAAGTTTAGGCTGAACAGAGTGAGACTTAGGGCGATGCTRGGGAACCACAGGAGCCACGGATACTCTTCCATCTGTTTTGCGCCGTCCTGAATGAGGAGACCCCAACTGCTCATGGGGGGTTGCACACCTAATCCGAGAAAGCTKAGGAACGCTTCCAGCAGCATGACGTTGGGGATGGTCAGGGTCGTATAAACGATGATGGGACCCAGGGCGTTGGGGATGATGTGTCGCAGCARGATCTGGCGTTTACGGATACCCATGGACAACGCCGCTTCGATGTATTCCTTTTCGCGGATGGACAACACCTGCCCGCGCACGATACGCGCCATGGTGAGCCATTCCACCGCGCCGATAGCGAGAAACAGCAGGATGATGTTCCGTCCGAAAAAGACCATGAGAATGATAACGAATATGGTGAACGGCAGGGCGTACATGATATCCACGAAACGCATCATTGCGGAGTCCACCCGACCTCCTACGAATCCGGCGATGGCACCATATAACACGCCCACCAACAGTGCCACGCCGCTGGCCGCCAATCCCACTGCCAACGAGATACGTCCGCCATACATGACACGGGTGAGGAGATCGCGGCCCAGATAATCTGTGCCCAGCCAATGCGCGGCGCTGGGCGGTGTGGGGCCCAGGCTCAGGTTTTGGGCTTCGTAGGAATAGGGTGCGATGAATGGCGTGATGAGGGAGATGATGGAAACGATGAGCAGCACGATGAACCCGAACATGGCGAGACGATTTTTTCGGAGTCGACGAAACGCATCGCGCCACAGGGAGGTGCCCCGTTCAAACTCGCGGACGTTCAACGTATCGGATGAGACAGCGGCATCAGGCATCGCGTAACCTCGGATCAAGCCACGTATGCAGCACGTCCACCACCATATTCAGCATCAGCACCAGCGTGGCATATACCAGCACCGTGCCCATAATCATGGTATAGTCCCGGTTGAATGCCGCCTCTACGAAAAAGCGTCCCAGGCCGGGAATCTGGTAGATGGTCTCCACTACAAACGAACCGCTGATGAGTCCGGCAGCGGCAGGGCCCAGATAYGACACCACAGGGGTTAGTCCRCCGCGCAGGGCATGRCGYARTATYACSCGGGTTTCGCTTAGWCCTTTGGCGCGAGCCGTKCGGATGAAATCGTTGGACAATACTTCCAACATACCGCCTCGGCTGAGTCGCGCTATATATGCTGCGTACATAGCACCCAACGTGATGGACGGTAGAATCTTATCCAGCGGTTCGTCCCAACCGGACACGGGAAGCCAGCCCAGTTGCAGTCCGAAAAACAAAACCAGCAGTGGCCCTAACACAAAGTTGGGCACGCAGATCCCCACCATAGCGATGGACATGGGAATGTAGTCCCGCAGCGTATTGGGTGCCAGCGATGCCAGCACGCCTGCCAGGAGTCCGATACCCAACGCTACGCACAGGGCGTAAAATCCCAGCTCCAGCGACACGGGAAAGCTCAGAGCGATGAGCTCGTTAACGGAGTAGGATGCATTCTTGAAGGACGGCCCCATATCGCCCTGGACCAGCCCTTTGAGATATTTAAAATACTGCTCGTGAAGCGGTGCGTTCAGGTGGTAATACGCCTCGATGCGTTCTTTGATTTCCGGCGACACCGCTTTTTCATCGTCAAAAGGGCCACCCGGCGCGAGGCGAATGAGGAAAAACGTGAGCGTGACGATAGCCAGCAGGACCGGTCCCGCCACCAGCAGCCGCCGTACGATAATACGCGCCATGAGCCCCCTTTTCCTGTTGATTTCGATATCCGTGGTACGGCGAACAGCATACCATAGGGGGGATGTATGAGGCATGGTGGAGATTCGTAAATACGCCGATCTTATCCAGTGGCCATAAGAGCTAAATTAGATCGTAGGAAAGCCTTGGCAAGCCAACATGTATCATCAGGGCGAACTGCGCAGCCATATAGAAGAAGCCGGGTTCACCGACGTAACAATCAACCGCTCTTTGTCCACAAGAGTTCACCGATTAACACGGCTAATCTCGCCACCGAGTCATTGGGAACGAAGCAATCTGCAGCCGAAGTTATACGAAAAAGGGATTGCTGCCCCGCTCGACGGCGATGGTGGTGGACGGACCATGCCCGCTGTGTACTTCGTAGTGGCCTGGCAGGGTAAATAGATTCGTGCGTATATTTTCCAGTTGCATATTGTAGTCTTCCTCGTTGGTGGTGCCGCCCACGGACCCGGCAAACAATGCATCGCCGGAAAAGACGTGGCCAGGGAAAATCAGGCTAACTCCTACTGGCGTGTGACCGCAGGTATCCACGACCCGTCCGGTTAATGTGCCCACCGTTACTTCATCGTCCGAACCTACTACCCGATCCACGGTATAGCCGCCGGGTCGTGCCGTGCAACTGATGGTGTGGGCGCCAAAATGTTTCGTCGCCTCTTCCAGCGCATCCGTGTGATCATGGTGATCGTGGGTAATGAAAATGGTGGCGAGGTTCAGGCCTTGCTCTTTCACGTAGTCGGGAATCTCCGGCACCCATTCTCCAATGTCCACAATCATCGCTTCTTTCGTTTCGGAACAGGCAACGATAAAACAATTAACCTCGATAGGATTCAATCGAAAATGCTTCAAGATCATTGTTTCACTCCTTCCATATCTGCCCGGTCAAAATTGGCCTGACCCTCCGCCCCGGTCATATCGGTATCCCGGAGAATGGCCCGTCGAAAAATGGTTCGCGTGATTTCCGCACCCCGGAAGGTTGCCCCGGTAAAGTCTGCGCACCCGGGTCGAGAATAATAAAGTTTCGCTCCGTCCAAGTTGGTACCATGGCCTTTCGTACCCACCAGATTGGACCGAATCATATTTGCATTGGAGAAATCAGCGTTCGACATATCCGCCTGGCCCAGCACGGCGAACTCCATTTCAGCACCGGAAAAGTTAGACCCAGTCAGGTTCGCCCCATCCAGAAAACATCGCGTACAAGTGCTGCCGCTCAGGTTCGTCCCGGAGAGATTCGCCCCGGAAAGCCGGGCGTTTTCCAGATTCGCCCCAGACCAGTCCCGGCCCGATGCGTCAATACCTACGAGCCAGGTATCCGCCAGCTGGGCAGGATTTAACCCGTCCACGAATCCTTTTTGATCGGTCAGATGATCCCAACACTTTTCCGCACCCGTGAGGGCTGGCTGCTCACAGTCCTTCGTCAAACAGGGCCGGGGGTTGTAATGCGTACTGTCCATCAATGTATATCCTCATCCGTTAATTTACTTTCTACCCAATCGCCGTAATACGCCACTTCCTTCACGGAAACCTTCAGCGCGTTGTAGGTGATTTCCTGTGCCAGAAAACAGTTCACCAATACCAGCATATCTTTTTCATCCACTTTTTCGATAGCCAGCGCGCAGTGGGTGAATTGAAGATTACTCTTCAGGCACCAGCGATACACATCTTCCGTCGCTTCTCCGCAGATGGAATACACCCGAACAATTTCTTTTTCCAGGCGGGATGTATCGGTAGTCACCCGGATTGCCTGCTTGCGTCCACTGTTAATGGTCACTACGATCTCATACCCGTTCTCAATAGACGTGACCTCGCGCTTACCTGGTCTTTCCAGCGCAGTCACCAACTTCTCCAGCGTCGCTGCACCGGAAACAGTGGGAGGCGGAATGGTCACCTCTTCCAATGCACCACGCACCTTGCCCAACGCCTTCACCACGCATCGCTGCACGTCCGTATCCGAATCGTCCATGTGGTTCTTTAACGCGCCGACGGCATCCACCGCATCAACGCCCAGCTTCTCTGCCGCGTCCCGTCGATTGACCCAACCAATACCCGTATCGAAAAGTAGTTTCGCTGTCTGTTTCATTTCCGTTGTCATCTGATGACCTCCTGATGGGTTCATTGTAGCAATGCGTTTCCTGTCCTGCAATGGATCTACCCCTGCCAGGCGCAATGTATTCGACGGCGCTCCTGCCGAGCCTTGATCCCGTGCCATGGCTCCGTTATCATGTCGCCTTTCCACCGCCCCAAGCCGGGCACGAATTCCAGAAGGGACACGGGAACATGGCGAAAATTATTGACGGAAACAAGATTGCAGCGGAGATCAAAGGCGAAATCGCGTTGGACGTGAAGAAATTGGCTCGCCGTAAAATCACGCCCGGCCTGGCCGTCGTGCTGGTAGGGGAAGATCCGGCCAGCCAGGTGTATGTTCGCATGAAGAAACGGGACTGCACTGAGGTGGGCATTCTATCCTTCGATTTCGATCTCCCCAAGTCCTGCTCCGAAAAACGTCTCCTTACGCTTATCGCCAAGCTGAACAAGGACCCGAAAGTTCACGGGATTCTGGTGCAGTTGCCCCTACCCAAACAGATCAGTGAAGCCAAGGTGCTCAACGCCATTGACCCGGTTAAAGATGTGGACGGTTTCCATCCAATCAATGTGGGTAAACTACTGAACGGCGAAAAAGCTTTCTTACCCTGCACGCCCCACGGTTGCCAACAATTACTCATGCGTTCCGGTTACGACCCGGCTGGCAAACATGTAGTCGTAGTGGGTCGTTCCAATATCGTGGGGAAACCCATGGCGGCGATTCTCATGCAGAAGGCGGCGGGAGCCAATGCCACGGTCACTGTGTGCCACTCCCGTACCAAGAACATAGCGAAGTTTACCCAGCAAGCTGATATTCTTATCGCCGCCATCGGTGTGCCGGGATTCATCAAATCGCGCATGGTGAAGCAAGGCGTTATCGTCATTGATGTGGGTGTGAATCGGGTGGAAGACGCAACCAAGAAAGCAGGGTATCGCTTAGTCGGAGACGTAGACTTCAAAAACGTGAGTAAGAAGGCCCGGGCCATTACACCCGTGCCCGGCGGTGTAGGTCCCATGACCCGCACCATGCTGCTGCTTAATACTCTTGAAGCCGCCAGAAACCGCAAAGCGAGTAAGAAACATGGTCGGAAATAGTTGGTACATAAACCAAGGATACATATTCCCTAAACAAGATGTTGCACAGACGAGATTGCCACACTTCACTTCGTTTCGTTCGCAATGACATTATTTTACTTTGTCCATTGCACGAAATCGTATCCGCAAGGAATATTCCCTTACCAATCACGACAGACACGAAGGAATTGACACCATACCTAATAGCTGAACCCGGCTAGAGTTTTTCGTCAAACCAGTCTGCTATATCCGCCACTTCTTCGGGAATCGTCATCCAGGGATGCGCGCCGCCGGGTTTTACTTTCAGTGTGGCATCCGATCCGGCATCCTGAAGAACCTTAATGAATACTTCCGATTGCTGGAGCGGTACCAACGGATCGGCGTCTCCGTGCCATATAAGAAACGGCGGAGTGGAGCCAGTTACCTGTAGCGCAGGGGATATTTCACGAGCCCGTTTTTTTACATCTTCATCCGATTTTCCAGCGATACCACCGGGAAAGAGCAACGGTCCGATTTGTGCGAAGTTCGGCATACCTTCATCGCCCCAATCAAGAAAATGTGTGGGAGGGAAAAATACAGCCACGGCCTTTACACCCGTTCCAATCCGTTTAGATTTATCACGATCTTTCGGATTCCCATCAATCGCTGTTACTGCCGCCAGTGATGCCAGATGACCTCCAGCGGAAGCCCCGGTAATGCCCAGCCGATCCGCATCAATACCGTATTCATCTGCATGGGCTTTCACAAATCGTATTCCCTGGTTCACGTTAGCCAGCATATCTTTCCCGGTGAAACGGGAGACCGATCCGGGACGGATAGCGAATACGGTATACCCTCGGCCACAGAAGATGTCATACATTTGAGCCATCTTATGATCGCGAATCTTACCCCGATCCGAATTCCACGCCCCGCTGGCTATATCTATAATAGCCAGACCGTTCTTTTTCCCTGTAGGCACAAACACGTCCATGAGCAGGCCGGCACCATGCGATTCGCCGTACACCAGATCCTGATGCTGTTCATACGGTGTGGCGGCAATAGCGGTGGAGGAAAGCAAAATCATACAACTGAGGGCTATACGGGAGATCATGTGGGGCTCCTTTTATCTACAATATGGTAAAGGGCAGTATAGTCGGCAACGGGTAAGAAAACAATGAGCCGCCATCCCCGAAGAAACAGCGGCTCATTGGTGAAAGTGCATTAGAGATTACTTTGTGTCRTTTTCGATTTTGAACTTGGCTACCTTCTTTTCCCACGCCAGGTAGGCCGTAGCCGATTCCGCTGTCAGGTCTTCAAACCCGTAGCGAAGCCACTCTTCATGAGGACCTTCTTCAGGGGTGATGGTGATGCGGAGGGCATCTTTGTCTTCTTTGTAACGATAACTTCCCCAGCCCTTGGAATCGGTGCTGAAAATAAGAATCCAGTCTGTATCGGACGGAATAATGTGAAAACCATAGATACCGGCTTTCAACGGTTTTCCTTCAATCTTTACGTCCCCTTCAAATTCGAAGGTCGTATTGTTGTTCGCACCAGCGCGCCACGGCATGGGTTTGCCGCCGTAGGGAGCCAGTTTCGTACCCCAGATTTCCCGACCTTTCACACCTGGACGGAAATAGGTTACGGTCACATCGTAGGAACCAATACGTTGCGTTGTTTCGGAATACGGACTTGCTTGTGGTTTTTTCTCCTGGGCGTCTACACCCACCGCCGCGCCTACGATCAACGCTACGGCCAATCCGCTGAATATCAATCCTTGCAGCCACTTTCTCTTCATGAAACGTCTCCTGAATCTGTTTGTAGTTTGTTTGTTGTAGTGCTATATAAACCGAGACCACCCCGGATTTATTTCATCGTCGCTTTTTCCTCCGCGATCCATTCCCGAACCCGCTTTTCCAGAATATCCATGGGCAATGCCCCGTTTTCCAGGCAGGCATCGTGGAAAGCACGAATATCGAAATTTTCGCCTAGTTCCGTCTCCGCTTCTGCACGTAGCCGCTTAAAGGTCAGCTCGCCAATCTTGTAGGCTAGCGCCTGGCCGGGCCACACARTATATCGATCAATCTCCACCGTAATGTCATGAAGCTGCTTACTGCTGTTGGCGGCAAAATAGTCGATGGCTTCCTGCCGCGTCCACCCCATGCTGTGCATGCCCGTGTCCACTACTAAACGTACCGCTCGCCAGATTTCATACGTAAGCTGTCCGAATTTGGAATAGGGATCCTGGTACAGCCCCAGTTCTTCGCCCAGGCTCTCCGAATACAACCCCCACCCTTCAATAAATGCCGTATATCCACCCCACTTGCGGAATTCAGGTACATCCTCCAACTCCTGCGCAATGGATAATTGTAAGTGGTGGCCCGGCATCGCCTCGTGTACGGTCAACGCTTCCATCTCCCATTTGGGACGTGTATCCAGGGCATACGTATTGGCAAAGAAATATCCCGGTCGCCCCGCCTTTGGTGATCCCCGCATGTAGTAGGCGGTGGTCTGGGATTTTTCTGCATATCCCGGCACCGGAATCACGCCATAGGGTACCCGAGGCAGTATGCCGAACAGCTTGATCAGTTCCGGGTCAATGCGTTTGGCGATATCGCGATAGCCTCGGAGCAGATCCTCCGCGCTGGTGTGATAAAATTTCGGGTCGGTCTGAAGGTAAAGACAAAATTCCGCGAAGGTGCCTTCAAACCCCGATGCCTTGATAACCTTGTCCATTTCCCCGCGAATACGTTTTACTTCCCGAAGACCCAGCTCGTGAATCTCCTTCGGCGTCATGTCTGTCGTCGTCCGCGTTTTCACGTTGAAGGCATACCACGCCGGGCCGTCCGGCATATCCGTCATGGCAATGGATTTCCGTGCATTGGGAAGATAATCATCCACCAGAAAAGTGTGCATGCGTTTAAAGGCAGGGCGGACATTCTCTTCAAAGGCCTGCGCCGCCGCCTGGGTTAATCGTTCTTGATCCGTCGCCGGGATGGAGTCGGGCATTTTCTGGAATGCCGTTAATAACGGACTGTCCAGCGCATTGTCTACCAGCTGATTTCGCACCTGATCCGGCACGTCCCGCAAGGTGATCGCCGGAGGGGTAATTCCTATTTCCAAACCCCAACGCATATTCGTCACTTCCTCATCGATGCGCACTCCCGCACGTTGAATGCGGCTGATGATATTTTCGTAATCCTTCACGCTGCGGGTGGGCATGCGCGATAAGGTGGATGCTAAATTCTGCTGTACCCCGGACAACTGATTCATCGGAGTCAGTTCGTTGGGGAATTGCTGCCCTTCCACCGAAAGCTCCATGTTTTTTCGGAACAGGTCATAATTCAACTTGTCGAGGTCGTTTAGAGCAGCTCTATCAATGGCTCGAATCCGGTTCAGCAGTTCCACGTCATACCCGTCCCGCCGAATCTTTGCATCTCGTGAATAATCCGTCCATTCCCCATACCGACCCGGATACCCCACTGAGGAGGCGTACTCAGGAAACTCCTCCATGGTCCACGCCCAGTCTTTCTCTAATATAGTATGGAATTTATCCGACTCGGATTCCCCAGCGGCTTGCCCAGCTATAAGGACACTCGTACAAAAAAGCAACGATAGAAAAAAATATGATCGGGTCATCCGTTTTTCCTCAAGAAAAAGTCAGCAACCAGTATAAACAACTCCCGTCGCTTACGCACCATAGAAATCTCGCAGCGGCTTGCCTCGACACGGTACAATACGGCTCTATTTCAAACTAYYATTYAYTMMAATTACCCMATAAAGGAAGCAGWCATGGCYAAAGCRAMSACYCTCCCCCCGCGMAGYAAGGTAAAAAAGGCCGAYACGTGGGATCTGACGCARTTRTTCAAAAGCGATGCGGCATGGACGCGCGCCCTGAAGAAACTGGAAAAAGACGTGAAGAAATACGACCAATTTCGCGGCAAATTGGGTCAAGGCCCCAAGGTGGTGAAGGCGTGCTTTGATTTTGATATGAAGATCGATAAGCAAGCCGAAATGCTTGGCTCGTATGCCTTCTTGAAACAGTCCGAAGACGTAGCCAGCAGCACGTATCAGGGCATGGTGCAGGAATATACGTTCATCGCTACCCGCGCCGGAGAAATCGCCAGCTACATCGCGCCGGAACTTCAGTCACTGCCAAAAAAGAAGTTGGAATCCTATATAAAGTCGGCTGTGTTGAAATCCTATCGTATCCAGTTGGAGAAATTGGCACGGAATAAGAAACACATCCTGTCGCAAAAAGAAGAACGCCTTCTCGCCATGGCCGGGGAAATTGCCGGAACCGCTAACAAGGCCTTCTCCCAACTCACTGACGCGGATTTTAAATTCGGCACCGTGAAGAATGAAAAAGGCGAGGCCGTGGAATTGTCCCAGGGGTCTCTCCGCGTATTTCTGGAATCCCCAAAACGTGCCGTGCGCAAAAAAGCTTTCCACCAGTTCTACGATGTATACGAAGCCCACGAAAATACCCTGGCCGCCGTGCTGGGGTCGTCGGTGAAACAAGATGTGTACTATGCCCGGGTGCGCAACCATCCCAGCGCTCGGGAAGCAGCCCTGTTCAGCGATGACGTGCCCATTTCGGTGTACGACAATCTGGTGGAGTCCGTACACAATCGTCTTGACGTGGTGTATAAATATTATGACATTCGCCGCAAGGCCCTGCGTTTGAAAGACATTCACCACTACGATATGTACACCCCGCTGTTCGAGAGTGGTCGCGTGAAGATTCCCTATCAGAAGGCGGTGGATCAGGTCTGTGAGGCCGTGAAGCCCTTGGGCGCGGACTACGTGAACACCCTGAAAAAAGGACTCAATGGTCGCTGGGTGGATCGCTATGAGAATAAGGGTAAACGAAGCGGCGCGTTTTCCGCCGGAGGTTTTAGTGGCCCACCCTATATCCTCATGAACTACAAGGCGGACGGACTGGACAGCATGTTTACCCTGGCCCACGAGGCGGGCCACTCCATGCACACTTACAACAGTGCCCGGAATCAGCCGTTTCAGGATTACAATTACACCATCTTTGTGGCCGAAGTAGCGTCCACGTTCAACGAACAGCTGCTGGGGAAATACCTCATGGATAAGGCGCGCACGAAAGAGCAGAAGGCCGCTTTAGTGAGCAAGGAAATCGACGAAATTCGCGGCACCATCATTCGCCAGACCATGTTCGCCGAATACGAAAAAATCATCCACGCCATCGCCGAAGCAGGCGNMKCYKYWSMSSCTSGRMYSRTYSSSCARSGWRYWCMRSACSMWYATYSMWTTAWRYKKCGGACSSRMCYTYKYMMYMSMMSMCYGSCTGGAATTGGAAGGCCTGCGCATCCCCCATTTTTACAGCGCGTTCTACGTCTATAAATATGCCACCGGACTGTCCGCCGCCATTGCCCTGTCCCGAGGTGTACTCCAGGGCGGCAAAACAGAACGGGATCGCTACCTGAATTTCCTAAAAAGCGGCGGCTCCAAATACCCYCTCGAWCTSCTCCGCGATGCCGGKGTCGACCTGGAAAAACCCGAACCCGTCAACGCCGCCATGGATCGCTTCGAAGAAYTGGTAGACGAACTGGAAKWGTTAGTGTAGGATTCACTCATGAAATTCGAAGACTATAAATCGGGGGTGTATAAACAGCAGTATAAATATAAAAGTTTTTCCCCTACGCTGGTTAATCACGATTGGACTTGGGGTGATCCTTCTATCAATACGCTGCTGGAAGAGGCTACAAGGCATCTAAGTGAATTAAACGCCTTTTCAACAATCGTTCCCAATATCGACCTTTTTATGCACATGCACGTAGCTACTGAGGCAAATGCTTCGTCCAGGATCGAGGGAACACAAAATCAGCTCGAAGATGCCGTTGTATCTTTGGAGCAAGTCGATACTGATAAGAGAGAAGATTGGGAGGAAGTGAACAATTATATTGATGCGATGAATTTCGCAATCGATAGACTCGATTCGCTTCCGCTATCCAATCGGTTACTTCGCGATACTCACGCCATATTACTCCGAGGAGTACGTGGTTCAGATAAGACACCCGGTGAATTCCGAATAAGCCAAAATTGGATCGGCGGTACAAGCCTAAAGGACGCGATATTCATCCCGCCGAAACATATAAATGTTCCAGAGTTGATGAGTGACCTGGAAAAATTTTGGCACAATACCGATATTCATGTACCTCATCTGATTCGCATTGCATTGAGCCATTACCAGTTCGAAACGATTCATCCATTTCAAGATGGTAATGGACGTATAGGTAGGCTGTTGATTACCTTGTATCTGATCAGTAATGGATTCCTTTCTAAACCATCTTTATATTTATCCTCCTATCTTGAAAAACATAAGAGTGCATATATTGATGCTTTGATGCTAGTAAGGGATTCAAATGACTTGGGACATTGGATCAAGTTTTTTTTACTTGCCATCTCTGAAACATCACAGAAGGGCATAGCAGCTTTTAAGAAAATATTAGATCTGCGTGATCGTGTTGAACAACAAGTTGATTCACTGGGAAGGAAATCGTCAAACGGAAGAAAAGTGATCGAGTTGCTTTACAAAAAGCCTATAATCAATGCGCAAATGATTGCCGATAGCTTAGATGTGAGCAAACCAACTGCACATACGCTCATTTCTGACTTTCAAGACTTGGGAATTTTACATGAGTTTACCGGATTTAAAAGAAATAGAATGTTTATATTTAAGGAATATCTGGATTGCTACAGGACTGATTTTTCCTAAACAGCACTAATTAAAAAACAGGGCCCTATTTTAACTAAGGATTTATATAGTTAAAGTTAAGCCGTAAACTTTAACTATAGAAATCCTTAGTTAAAGTTATTACTTTATATATATCAGCCCTAACATTTTGTAACTAAACAAGTTAGGTAAATAAGAAGGGTGTCAGGAACCTAGAAGTCTATATCCGCCTTCGTACACAACAGGTTAGTCCACACCCCCTTATATTGATGCTGAAAGACCCTCCGGCTTAGGGGGTTCCTGTATTGTATTTTTGTGTAGCCTGGGAGGGTAGTAGGAGCCATTCTTGCCCTAAATCAACACTTGAATACCCCGAAAGATTGAAGATAATAATGCAACAGGTGCTTCACTTTTTCACCGCCTTTTGCATATGAACAACCGACTGGGTGAATGAAGTACAATGGTCTCCATGACTAAAATCGGGAACTGTGAGTGATGGTACAGAAAGAGAAACAATTCCCCGCTCGATGTCTGCACTGTAACGAGGAAGTAATTCTAGACTTTTCGACACTCGAAGCCAGACGATTCAAATGTCCCTTTTGTCAGCAAGTTTGCGATACGCAGCAGTCCATTCGAAAACGTTTCTTCGAACAGCAGCTTCAAAACCAAGAGAAGAGTAGAGCAGTAGAGGAAAAACGGAGTAAGCGAGCAGAAAAAATACGAACGATTGAGGAATGCACGGCTGAACTCTTTCATAGTGCACGGGAAAGGTACCGTGCTTATGCCGCCGAGCAGAAACGCAAAACTGAACTGCAAAAGCAAAAAGACCAAGAACTACGTAAACGTAGGGCAAAGGAATACGAGCGCAAACGAGAGCTAGAAGAAAAGCTCGAAGCAGAGCAACGGAAACGGATGCAGCGGGGACTCTGTCCGAAGTGCGGTGCCGATGCAGTCGGGTTGACGAAAGCTGGTTATGATGATCAAGCGGGTCTGGGGTGTTGTATGTTGGCTGGGCCTGCAGGTCTCTTGCTCGGAGCAGTTGGTTCGGGTGAAACTGTATGTGTTTGTAAGGCGTGTGGACACCAATATAAACCGGGAGACCATAAAGTTGAATGAGCGTCTCTGCTATTTCGTAATCGGATGCGTAGTATCTTACCAGCATCGAATCTCGCCTTCACTTCCTTCATGCTGTCGTTACAGCCCTTCATGTAGCCAGTATTCTTTGGATGCCCTCGTAAAATATGGACTGGTGAAGGGAATGGCAAAGACAGTTTGGAGAATTCTCAGATGCAATCCTTTGTCATCAGGAGGAATAGATCAAGCCTGATTGTCACAATCGTTTATGATACGGGTTCGTCCAGTCGCGGTATTTATAAATGATATCTGGCATCGTCAAACTATTCTTCCGATTGAGAAATGGGTGCTAGCACAAATTTATATCCGATTTCGTACACAGCAGATTCGTCCACACCCCTTTGTATCGATGCTGGAAGGCTTCGGGGTTCAGGGGTTCCAGCGTTCCGGCTTCTTCGTCGATGTTGTAGAGGGTATAGCCTCGGTCTGCCAGGCTGGTGAGGAAATCCAGCGGTTTGGTACCCAGGTTTTCCAGCACGCTGGGCAGGTATTCGGTCATGATGGTCACGTCCGGGTTSGCRTCCARCAGCTKCTSCATYCCGKSYAACGCCTTGCCCTCCGCACCTTCRATATCCATCTTGATRAAGTCTACTTTTGGTAGGGTGCCATCCTCTCCGATAAGTAGATCATCCAGCCGCACGCATTCCACGGGTACCGAAGAGATGCAATGTGCCGATTCCCACAGGCTGGGCGTGGCGTCGTTCCAATTTTCCTTGTACAGCTTCACTTCCCCCGGCGCATCCGACACCGCCTTGGCTTCCACGCGCACGTTGGTATATCCGTTGGCATCCAGATTTTTTCGCAGCAGCGCCAAATTATCCGGGTCCGGTTCAAACGCAATGACCTTTCCCTCGGCACCCACCTGCCGCGCCAGCAACAGCGTGTAATATCCGATATTCGCTCCCAGGTCCAGCGCCGTGTCGCCGGGCTTCACCAACTGCTTCACCAGCTTCGTCTGTAGCGGCTCATACTCATTTCGGATGGACATACGATTCGAGTCGGCCGGGTCCAGATACAATCGATGCCCGTCCAGATCCACCTGATCTCGTCGCGCCAGGCTCACCACCCAATGTCCCACCACTTTCACGGGATACCATCGCCCAACAGGTGTTTTCGCCAACACTTGAGACAGGCCGTTATAGGTTTTCGATAGAGCAGTCTTTAGCATAACCGCATTGTACGGCGCAGGAAGGGGAAAAGTCATGCCGGGTCGTTTCCGAAACGGCGGGGAAAATTTCCAAGTCAGAAAATAACAAGCTCGGTTCTAATTGCGCAGCAATTCCAATTCCCCCATCGAGGCAGTAGTGTCCGGTTTAAAAGTCGAATAAATTCAGTTGTTTTGACGAGTCGTCGAGTATAGCGTGGTGGTTGTTTTTCAAAAACATCTGTGAA